>NZ_BTPW01000002.1:0-186477 GCF_036246185.1 Lactiplantibacillus paraxiangfangensis | reverse complement strand
AGATAATCATTTGCTTCGTATCTTCTGATATCTGGCAATGCGGTTTAACTAATGATGTTTGTGCGCTAAAAGTATGCTTACAGGATTTACACCGATAACGTTGCTTACGCAATTTTAAAATAATTGGTCGTTCTTTGACTGGGGGCATTCTGACATTAATTAGATTAGTCCCAAAACGTACTACTTCGGGCTGGCCACAAAGTGGGCAGTTCTTTAAAGGATAGGTCAGTTTAGCGTGAATGACCTGTTTGCTTGGATTACTACTATCAATATCAGTACAAATAATATTTGGGTCTTTAATTTGAAGAGTATCTTCGATAAAATGATTTTGGGACATCTTTTCTCACTTGCCTTTACTTTTACTTTGGTCGGTACGGGTGGTGCATTGGGGGAAGTTGTCCTTTTATTTTACACAAAAACTGGGTGTTGATGGATTTCCATCAACACCCAATATTCTAGAGCCGATTATTCCTGGTCTTGGAATGGTCGCTTCTTTCGGATTAAGCGGAACAAATTGCCTTTTGTCACACGTTTTGGCCATAATAATAAGGAAAGCCAATCAGAAATAGCATGCTATTTCTGATTGGCTTTTTGAGTGTTGTCTCAAACTCACTTTTAGCGTCAAACTTGATGGGTATCAAGTCTAAAATTAAAGGGATTCGATAAACTGAATAAACCGTGAACTTTTTTAGGCCAAATGAAGCTGAATTATTTCCGATTACGGCGTGAACATGCTATTTTTAATAAGCAGGATCATGATTATTGATATTAAATAATTATGATATTTATACAGAAGCCATAATGGTTGGTCCTAACTAAGTCCCAGTAATATTGTGAGGTGATTCAGTTACTCGGTTGGTTCGGAAAGATTTTTAACCGGCTTGCCCCGGTACCACCAGTCGTTGATGAAACTAGCGAGTTCTTCTGGTGATTCGTTTAAACCGGTCTTGAGCCAGTAGCGCACGACACCGACGATCCCGTTGAGATAGTATTCGAACATGTACTCTTTTTCACGACTACCGATTCCCGGAACTTTACTAGGAATCTGTGCGAGAATTTCGCGTTTGGTCGTGGCAATGAAGCTCATTAAGAAATCTTGGTCAGTCGTCAGTATAAAGGAAGTAACGGCGTGTCGTTTCTTAACCACTTCGAAGATCCCCGTCAAAATGGCTTGTAATGAGTCCGGAATCGAATGTTCATCGATCACGGCTAGGAGTTCCTTAGTTGCATCTTGTTCCATGCGATGCATGCAGTCCTTGACGTCTTCATAGTGCGCATAAAACGTTCCCCGGTTGATGTCGGCTGCTTTGCAAACGGCGGTCACGGTAATCTCATCAATGCTTTGTTCTTGTAGCAATTGGATGAGACTATCTTGAATTAAACGCTTAGTCATCTGGGAGCGCCGATTATTTTTTGTGCCTACCACTTTATTCACTCCATTATTTGAACAGTATTGTTTGATTTGTTTATTTTATGACAGTTTTATGAAAATTGTTGATTGAAATTTCATTGGTTTTCAATTAACATATTGTTATTATTTAAACACATTGTTGATTAAATGTCACGATGTCGTTTTAGAATCTGATTTAGGGAAGGGATACAGATTGAAAGGGAGCCGTAGACGCTTTACAATTCAAGCGATTATTTGGCTGGTAGTGATGGTAGCGGCCGTCATCTTCCTGCCAAATATGAGCAGTCTGGTTCGTGAAAAGGGCCAGACTAAGCTGCCAAGCAGCGCCAAGAGTCAAGTTGCACAAGTCATCCAAAATCACTGGGGGCGTGGTCAAAATAACACGCGTCAAGTGGTCGTGGTCTTTAACAACGGTGACTCACCGTTAACTGACACGCAGAAGCAGGAGATCGATGGGACGATCCAACGCTTCAAAGTTCAAAAGTCGAAGTACCATGTGAAGTCAATGACTGCCGCAAGCGATAGCGCGGCTGCCAAGAAACAATTGATTTCTAAAGATAAATCGACCGAACTTTTACAGTTAATGGTTGGTAAGAATCAGACCGTTTCAAACATGACAAAAAACATCACTGAAGGTGCAAAAACGAGTGGTGTAAAGACTTACGTTACCGGGAGTGACATCTTAAACGATGACTTCACGCAAGAAACGGAAGCCGGTATTCAAAAGACCGAAATTATTACGGTTATTTTCATCTTTATCGTGCTGACGTTAGTCTTTAGATCACCAATTACACCATTAGTATCACTGTTGTCCGTTGGGGTTTCATTTATCATTTCACTGAGTGTTGTGATGAACTTAGTTGATAAAGTTAACTTTCCATTGTCGAACTTCACCCAGGTCTTTATGGTCGTGGTGTTGTTCGGGATTGGGACCGACTACAACATCTTACTGTTTGATCAATTCAAAGAAGAGCTCAGTCATGGCGATAGTCCGGTCGCCGCGACTGGGAGAGCACTAAAGATTGCCGGACGAACGATCCTATACAGTGGGTCGTCACTATTGATCGGGTTCTCAGCCTTAGGGTTGGCGAACTTCTCGATTTATCGGTCAGCGGTCGGGGTTGCGATTGCCGTTGCCATTCTATTGCTCGTCTTACTGACGTTAAACCCATTCTTCATGGCTTTGCTAGGACCACGGTTGTTCTGGCCAACTAAGAAGTTTGCTGGTGGCAGTACGAGTAAAATGTGGCACGGGATTGCGTTTAATTCCGTCCGTTACCCAATCATTGCGTTGATCGTGGTTTTAGGCGTTTCATTGCCTTTTGTCCTAACGTACAATAACGAATTGAACTATGATACGTTAGCCGAATTAAACGATACGATTCCGGCTAAACAAGGGTTCAAAGTGGTTCAAAGTCACTTTTCAAAGGGGACGGCTGAACCGTCAACGTTATACATTAAGACTGATCACGCTTTGAATAATGAAAAAGATTTAAAAGCGATTGATAGTTTAACGAAACAGTTACAAAAAGTTAAGGGCGTCAAGACCGTCGCTTCCGTCACCCAACCAGGTGGCTCTGCCATTAGTGATCTATACGTTGGCAAGCAACTTGGGACTGTGACTAGTGGGATGAAGACCGCGGGTAGCGGGCTGACCAAGATTAGTGACGGTTTAGACACGGCTAACGGTAAGCTGAAAAAGGCTAACGTCGCGGGCAGTGTTAAAGACGTTAAGAAGTTGGCGGATGGTTCTAAGCAAGTATCCGACGGCTTAAGCGAACTGAACGGTAAAACCGGGACGTTAGCTAGTGGAACGAGCCAGTTGGCCAGTGGTGCGAATACCCTGAAGACTGGGTTGGTCACTTACACTAACGGTGTTTACACCGTCAACAGTGGGCTAAACCAGCTGAACAGCAAGACTGGGACACTCGCTAGCGGTGTCAATCAGTTAGCCAGTGGTTCAGGCCAAGTGACAAGTGGGTTAAACCAATTAAATGGTAAGACCGGAGCTTTATCCAGTGCGACCGGTCAGTTGGCTAGTGGTTCAAGCCAGGTTGCCAGCGGTGCTAACTCACTTAAGTCGAGCTTAGTGACTTATACGAATGGTGTTTATACCGTTAACAACGGCTTAGACCAATTGAATAGTCAGACCGGGACTTTGAAGTCTGGGATTACGCAGTTATTTGATGGTACCCAATCCTTAACTAATGGGTTGGATCAGTTAGATAATAGCAAGAAGTCCATTTCTGATGGGACGACCACTTTAAGCACCAGTGTTTCAAAGCTACAAGGTGGTTCTAGTGAAGTTTCTCAGGGGTTAAATCAATTAGCAGAACAGATTAAAGCTGGTAACAGCTCAGTGAGTGCTTCTGACCTTGAAAAGTTAGTCTCAGGGTTACAGGCAATCAATGGGAATATGCAGACGTTGATTGATAACTCTAGTGATTTGCCAGGAAGTATAACGGCCTTAAATCAGGCGGCAACTTCGACTAAGCAGTCACAGTCAGCTATTAGCTCTGACATGACGGCCATTAAGGGCGCGTTAGAGAGTGCTTCTGCAGCGGATGCGGCTGGTAGTCAGTCGTCATCGACAACTAGCGTGAACGGAACTACCGTGGCTGATGCAGCGGTAGCAGCTGCGGGTTCATCAGCAACTGCTGAACAGAAGTCAGCCATTAGCTCGGCCGTAACGTCAGCGGTTAACGCCCAAAATAGTGCGAATGCGAAGACGAGTTCAAGTACGGCAACGACGAAGGCCAATTCTTCAGCGGCTTCCGGTCTCAGCGCTTTATCTGATTTACAAAAACAGTTAACAGCAATGAACGCTGCCACTGATCAATTACAAACGTTGAGTACTAAGTTGGGTAAACTTTCCTCACTTGGAACGTTAGCCAACGCAAGTATCGATGCAAATAACAAGTCGATCAGTGCGGTCCAAGGGTTGCAAAAATCTTTGAGCAGTATGCAAGAATTAGAAACTGCGGTTGGCAAGTTGTCTGACGGTTCTAACCAAGTGACTTCCGGTTTAGGCGAGTTACAAACTGGAACTGACACGTTGGCAGCTAAGTTAAACCAATACACGACGGGTGTCTCAAGTGCCGCTAGCGGTGCTAACAAAGTCAACAACGGTGTCAGTGGGTTGAACTCACAAGTGCCAACGTTGACTAGTGCCATCAGCGCACTCAGTCAAGGGACGAACAAGTTAAATGCTAATTCAGGTGCGCTTAATGCCGGAACGACGCAGTTAGCTAGTGGTGCGACCCAAGTTGCGACTGGTAACGGTCAGTTGAATGCGCAAGTGCCAACGTTAGCAAACGGTGTTAGTCGTTTAGCTAGTGGGTCTTCACAAGTTTCGACTGGTTTAGGCACGTTACAAGGCCAAATTCCAACGTTAACGGGTGCCATCAGTGCGTTGAGTTCTGGGACGAACCAATTAGTTTCGAACTCAGCAGCCTTAAACGGCGGTGCTTCTAAACTGGCACAGGGTGCAACCGAATTGAATTCGAACGTGCCTGCACTAGTTAGTGGCGTCAATAAACTGAACACCGGTGCCAAGCAGGTTGCCGATGGGAACGCAACGATGTACACCACGATGCAAGGACTCGTTGGTCAAATGCAAGAATTACAAACTGGACTTAAGACGGCCAGTGACGGGACGAAGAAGGTCAATAAGGGTGTTGTTTCAGCCAACAGTTACTTAACTGGACTGAAAGATTCTGACGCTTCGAAGACTTACTACGTACCAAAGAGCGTCTTGAAGGGTAAGACTTACGCGTCAGCGTTGAAAGCGTACATGTCTGAAGACAATCACGCCACTAAGTTGACGATTGTCTTGGATACCAACCCAAGTTCGAAGTCTGCGATGAATAAGGTCTCGTCGATTCAAACGCAAGCGCAAAATAGTTTGAAGGGGACCGCGTTAGATGGCGCAACGATTGCCATCGGTGGTCAAACTTCTGAAACTAATGATACGCAAGCCATTGCGTCGAGTGACTTCATTCGGACGGCGGCGATTATGTTGATTGGGATTCTGATTGCCTTAATGGTTATCACGCGTTCCGTCTTACAACCGTTCTACATCTTAGGGACGTTATTGTTAGCTTACATTATGTCCTTGAGTATCACGCGGATCTTGAGTAACTGGTTCTTAGGTCAAAGCATGTTAACTTGGAACACACCGTTCTTTGGTTTCATCATGTTGATTGCCCTCGGGGTCGATTACAGTATCTTCCTGATGATGAAGTACCGTGAATTTGATAATTCGGCAGCAACGCCAAGTACCCGAATTGTCCGTGCTTCCGCCGTTATTGGGGCCGTGGTCTTATCTGCTGCCTTGATTTTGAGTGGGACGTTCGCGGCATTGATGCCATCCGGAGTCTTGACCTTGATTCAAGTGGCGATGGTTGTGATTATCGGATTAATTATCCTGGTATTCTTCATTCCAGCTATCATTCCAAGTTTGATTCGTTTAACTTATCCGTTAACGGATCGTATGGAAAATGAAGGCACGGCGGATGAACCAACGAAGCGTCATCAAAAGTAAAATTATTTAGTGGTCGGTGTGACTAACTAAACCAAAGCAGCCTTTCGGAAAAACATTCTGGAAGGTTGTTTTTGGTTTATGATGATTAGGAGGACGAAATAATGAAACGATGTACCTGGGCAGAATCTTCAGATTTAATGCGGGCTTACCATGATCAGGAGTGGGGGCACCCTCAGCATGATCTACAGAAGCTCTTTGAATTATTATGTTTAGAGACTTATCAAGCGGGACTGAGCTGGCAAACGGTGCTTAATAAACGGGTGGCGTTTGAGGCGGATTTTCACCACTACGATATTGAACGAGTTGCCGCAATGACGACGGCTGATCTGGCGCGGTTAATGACTGACGAACGGATTATCCGGAACCGGTTGAAATTAACGGCAACTATTAATAACGCCCGGGTGATTCGTGATTGGCCAGCCGGTTCGTCGTTTGCGACGTGGTTATGGGACTTCGTCGATAATCAACCGATTCGGCAGCCTTGGCAACGCATGGACCAGATGCCCGCAACCAATGACCTCGCTAAACGGGTCTCGAAAGAAATGAAAAAGCGGGGCTTTAAGTTTGTGGGGCCCACAACCATCTATTCGTATTTACAGGCGGCTGGATTGATCAATGACCACTTGGTGGATTGTGATTGGGCGCCGGAAAATCAGTAAGAGTGTGACAAAAGGCGGGTAGTTTGTGAGCATTAACGTGGCATCAGTGATTATTCCTGGGCTTGGAATAGTCGCTGATGCCGGGTTAAGCGGAGCAAATTGCCTTTTGGCACACGTTTCGGCCATAATAATATAGAGAAGCCATTCAGAAATGGTGCTATTTCTGAATGGCTTTTTTAGTATGTCGTATTTTTGCCTTACATCTCATCCTTTAGAGTGTTAGCAATCAATAATCAAAAAAAGTCGTGACTAAGCCGATAAAATTGCGGAGGACCTTCACATTTTGACCCCATTTTCCGTGTAAGTTTAAATCTGTTAAAGCAATTTGCAAGTTCAATACTTACCTGAAGGAGGGTTTAAGCGTGAATTTTTTTAAACGCGCATGGCTCAATCTAACGGCCAAAAAAGGTCGTTCAATATTATTAATTCTTGTGACATCAGCGATTATGTTATTTGTTTTGGCTGGGTTACTGATTCGAAACGCTGCGGATACCGCAACCAGCAATGCTAAGAAGAGTGTAGGGGCAACCGTTACACTGTCAGCTAACCGGGAGGCGGCTTTTAAGAAGATGCGCAGTTCGACATCGACTAGTAAAAGCAGTCGACCGAAACTAACGACGTCGCCAGTCAAATTAAGCGATGCCAAGAAGATTGCTCAGTTGAGCAACGTTGCGAGTTACAACGCGACGGTTTCAACGTCCGCCAATGCGAAAGGGTTTGATGCCATTTCGACGTCTACCAGTAGCAGCGATACTGGGGGCGGGATGAAAGGTGGCATGGGCGCTAGTAGTAGTGGCAGTGGTGACATTGCCATCTCTGGTGTGACGAGTACGAGTAGCGTCACTAGTTTTGAAAGTAAGTCTAGCAAAATTACGAAGGGTCGTGGCATTACAGCGAGCGATGAAGGGACGAATAACGTCGTCATCGAAAGTGAACTCGCCAAGGAAGATAGCTTAAGTGTCGGCGATACCATCAAGATGAAGGCAACGACTGGCACGAAGAAGACGTATACCCTGAAGATCGTTGGGGTCTATAAAGCCTCATCCAGCGCTAGTACCCAACAGGGACCCGGTGCGACGGACCCATCTAACAGCGTTTATACGTCGTACACGTTTGCGAATACCGTTAAAGGGTCGAATTACAAAAATACGGCGGACTCCGTGACGTTCACTATTTCTGATCCGGCTAAAGTCAGCAAAGTTAAAACCGCTGGTAATCAGTTGATCAGCACGTCTAAGTACTCGTTGAGCACGGATGACAGTAGCTACCAGACGGTAAAAGCGTCCATGAATAACGTTAAGTCGTTTGCGGATAAAATCGTTTGGTTAGTTGCAATTGCTGGGACGATTATTTTAGCCTTGATCGTTATTTTAATGATTCGGGAACGGCGTTATGAGATTGGTGTGCTCCTGTCCCTCGGCGAAAGTCGGTGGAAGATTGTGGCACAGTTCTTCGCTGAAATGGTAATGGTCTTGGTGGTTTCCGTTGTGCTCGCCGGATTTGGTGGCAAGTTTGTAGGAAACCAATTAGGACAACAGCTAGTCTCACAGCAGACGACGACCGCGACAACGAGTTCGTCGACCGGTACGACTGGTCAACCAGGTGGCAGTGGTGCACCGGGCGGTAGTACTGGTAGCAAGCCGAGTGGCAATATGCAAGGTGGACCGGGTAGTAGTACCGGCAGTGCGACGGCAAGTCAGAAACAAACTGATCTGGATATTAACGTCACCGTGATGGATCTGGTTGAACTGGGTGGCTTCGGGTTAGCAATCATGTTCTTGTCGATCATGTTAGCTTCCGGTGGTATCTTGCGGTTGCAACCGAAGAAAGTCTTGATTGACTAGTGAGGAGGATAAATCGATGTTAAAAGTAAACGATTTGGGTTACTGGTACGATTGTCAGGAAAATAGCCTGTTTGAACACGTCAACTTGAACTTTGAAGCGGGCGCGTCTTACGCAATCGTGGGTCAGAGTGGTTCGGGTAAAACAACGTTTCTATCGCTATTGGCCGGGTTAGATAAACCCCGGGCTGGGCAGATTGAAATGAACGGTGAGTCTATTAACAAGATTGGCTTGACGAATTACCGAAAATCACACGTTGCCATTGTGTTTCAATCCTACAACCTGTTAACGTACATGTCACCGCTCAATAACTTGATGACGGCGATGGCAATTACGGATTCAACTCACCGTGGTGACAAACGCTACGCTACGGAAATGCTACGCAAGCTTGGCTTGAGTGATGAACAAATGACGAAAAACGTACAACGCCTGTCTGGTGGTCAGCAGCAGCGGGTCGCCATTGCACGAACGATGGTTTGCGATGCAAAGTTAGTGGTCGCTGATGAACCGACGGGTAATTTAGACGAGGAAAATACGCGCGACGTGATTGAGTTGTTTCAAAAGATTGCCCATGAGCAGCACAAGTGCGTGATTATTGTGACACACGAACCGGACGTGGCGGCAACGTGTGATCACTCGTACCGCTTAGCACAACACAAGTTTAGTCTGGAAGCTTAAAAGAAATGAAAAAGGATCTGAGTCTTGAACTCAGATCCTTTTTGTATATTTAGTTTCTAGCAGGGGTGTGACGAAAGACGATCCCCGTTAAGATTAAAATAATCACGATTTCTAGGAGTTGAAAAGCCGCGGTTGTGTGAATCAGCGGCAAGTTAATCGTTGGCTGACTAAAGCTAAAGAAGTCGTTTAGGGCGTGGATGGCAATGGGCCACCATAGTGACTGTGTTGCCTGGTATAACCCGCAGAGTAAGAGGCCAATTGCAAAGGTAAACAGTAACTGAAGCCCAGTTAGCATTAAGTCCTGATGGGTTAAGTTGACCAAGTGTGTCAGGCTAAAGTAAACGCTGCTTAGTCCGGCTGCTTGCAAGAGGCCCTTACGACTAGTGCCAAAATCGCGCAGAAGCAGTTTGAAGATGATCCCACGAAAGAGGAGTTCTTCAAAGCAGCTAACGAGAACGGCGACCAGTAACGTGAGGAGTAGGGGCGTAACGGAAGCATAAGTTAATAGGCCAAAAATGGCTGCTACCCCAACGATGAGCAAGCTTGGTCCCACAATCTCCAGTTGTTTAGTCCAATTTAAGCTGGAGCGAAAGCGTAGCGCTTGATGAATGTAGCGATTGTTTAATTCCAAGACCAAAATAATCAGAATAAGTTCTTCAATCCCAGTAGCGGTCTGCGTATTGACCGTTGCAAATAGTGGAAATTTAAATAATAGGCTGACCAAGATCAAGGCGCCAACGATGATGAGCCATAATGATGTGGCTAAACGGACAGCACGCATGGAAATCACCTTCTCTCAATTTTAGTTTTAGCATACGCCAATTAAAGCCCAAAAGAAAACCCGTTTCGAAGTTACGCTTCGAAACGGGTTAAATTTAAAATTTAGTTTTGATTAAAGGGCCCAAGCGTTCATGCCTTGTGCGTTGTATAAAGAAACGGCGGCGTTAACTTGGTCTTGAACAGAACCGCTAGAGATGTGCATGTTTTGGAATAAACCATAGGCACCACTAGTACTGTTCTTAACAGTTGAGTTCCAGCCAGATTCACGGGTGATGATCTTGTTCCAAGTTGAGGCAGAAACCCCAGTCCGTGATTCCATTTGGCTCAAGACGTAGCTTTGCGTGTTTCCACCATTGCTTGAAGTAGTGGATGAAGCAGAGCTGGCCGTTGAAGTTGCGGCTGATGAGGTCGCTTGGCTAGCAGCAGAACTCGTTGCAGCTGAAGAAGTTGCTTGGCTGGCAGCGGATTGTGGTGCAGTGCTCGTTGCAGCTGATGAACTAGCTTGGCTAGCTACTGAAGTTGCTGAAGAGGTTGCTTGGCTGGCAACTGACTTAGGTGCGGCACTCGTTGCGCTAGCTTGACTGGCAACTGAAGAAGTTGCTTGGCTAGCAGCAGATTGTGGTGCGGCGCTGGTTGCAGCTGAAGTCGTAGTTGTGGTAGTTGTACCGTTAACTTCTAACTTGTCACCGACAAAAATCAAGTTGACGTTGGATAACTTGTTAGCTTTTTCAATAGCGGAAACCGTCGTGTTATGGTTTTGAGCGATTTCAGAAACGGTGTCACCAGCTTTAACTGTAACTGTGTCGGCGTTAGCGACTGTTGCAGAAAGGGCGAACAATGCTAAGGCTGCAGTTGATGATAATACAAGGTTTTTGATTTTCATAATTATTAAATACACTCTCCTATGATTTGCGATAGTTCTTCTTTATTAACGTTCTTCACAACTTTGATGGTTTGGTGTTTGTCATAACCAATCAACAGTAACTAGTATAACTGGCCACTGTGTCATTCAAATAATCAGAACATTACGTTTTGAGCGCCAAATGTAATATAGGGCTGATTTTGTAATGAATTGTAATATTAGGTCGGGTTTTCAGAAAATGGCGATGAACGATTAATGGGATTGATCAATGTTGATGGAGGGATTGTTGCTGGCAACGGATTTTCAATGAAAATTAGGAATGAGTCAACCATGTAAATTTTCTTCCTACTTACTATAGATAGAGAGAAGAATCGCCATGTACGCAAATGAACTGTTACCTCAGACAAAAAAGCACCCAATCCGCAAAGGAATTGGGTGCTAAGTTGAATTTTAAATTTTAGTACCAGCCGTTTGATAACCAGTGGCTCTTAGCGTTGTCCCATGAACCATAACGGGAAGCAACGTAGCTATCAGCAACGCGTTCTTGGTTAGCAGCGGAGTAGTCACCGTTTAAGTAGGAAGCACTTAATTGGTATTTACCGATGTATTGACCGTTACGTGCTGAGTATGAACCGCCAGATTCTTTTCCAGCGATCCAAGCTTTAGCAGAACCACCACTGTAGTTAGAACTTGAAGCAGTGTTGTTGTTTTGAGTGGTCGTCTTAGCAACTGGTGCGCTGTAGCTTTGCGTCTGAGTTTGGCTCGATTGAGTGCTTTGAGTCGTTGCTGCAGGTTGGCTAGTTTGAGTGGTCGTGGTTGCGGCGGCGCCGTTACCGTTAACTTCAAGTTGTTGACCAACAAAAATTAAGTTAGCGTTCTTTAATTGGTTAGCCTTGGTAATAGCATCAACCGTGGTGTTATGTTGAGCGGCGATTGCGGAAACCGTATCACCAGATTTAACAGTTACAGTTGCGGCTTGAGCGGTTGCGCCAATGGCAAAGAGACTAGCAGTAGCGGCAGCGGTAGATAATAAAGCATTCTTAATTTTCATACGTTAGGTACACTCCTATTTTTTAGTCTGAATTTGGCTTGGCCCCGTGTTTCTCCCAAGCGCTTAACTATGAAATAGTATAACTGCTGATTGTGACAGGATAATAGCAGTAGCTTTACGAATTCAGGGGTTAACTGTAATAAAAGGGTCTTTTTGTAATCTTTTGTAATATAAATATGGGGTTTAAGTGATTGGAAAAAAGCAAAATTGCGATTAATGGTTTAACAGATTAAAGATTATTTCACGATTGATTAAATAATAATTTGATAAAAAAAGCCCGTCTAGCAACGTTTGTACGCCACGGACGGGATGAATGTTAAATTGTAACGGTAAGTTGGTGGCACGTTTAAGCAAAAATGTAAACGCTTTTACAAAAATCAGATACTTACTTTTGGTAACAGCCCTAATCCGCCTTTAAAATTACTAACCAGTTATTTTTCTGGACGTTATTCGCTAAATCACTAGGTTGGTCGGTCAAATCAGTATTGATTTTCTGGACAGTTCCACTAAATGGGGTCGTAAAAGGATGGGACCCCTGTTCATCAGTAACGGTGGTCAGGACATCACCAGTCGTCAGGTGTTGACCTTCTGAAGGCAGTGTTAAGCTAGTAATCCCCGTCAAAGGTGCGGTAGCCGGATCCGTTAGCCCGAGGACGAGGCGTTGATGAGACTTAGTTTGGAGCCAGATGTCACCGTATAGCATTGGCGCGTGTTTTTCGTGATATTCGTCACGGTAGAAGTGAAACATTTGTTTCCAAGCAGATTCATGTTTTGGCATTTTATTCTCCTATTAAACGGTGCATCAGTTGTAAGTGGTGCATTAATGATAGCTTTTTAACGGTGCCGAGTCCAGGAAACTTTGCGGTGTGCTCGTAGGCTAGCAGACTTTCAAGGGCCGGTGTTCGGTTTAATCCGGTTAAATGGGCTGGTGCCCACGCGGTCAGTTTGGCTAACGCTTCCGAAAATTTTTGCTTTTGGCCCCCTAGATGCTCATTGCTGTCAGAGACGCAGTGGTGAATTCGTAACTGGCCGTCTGGCGTCACGTATATCAAATGTAACGCGATGGCCCGGGACGGCATACCCTTATCGTAGTACGGTTTCCCGACGAGTGAGAAATCACCGAAGCCCTGGTAGCCAAAGGGCGGGGTGGCCCAGCTGGCCGGTTCAAAGTATTCATCGGTCAGGAGCCCGTAATCAGCGACGTGGTGTGGCGTCGCCATGGCATCGGTTAGGAGGATCGCCTGGTTACCGGCAATTTGGTGCAGGCGGGCCTCATCGGCAATCACGAGGGTTGTACGCTGCAACACGGCTGAACCTTGATAGGCTTTAAGCAACGGATAGTTGGGGGCAACTAGGAAGCTGGTTTGCCCGGGGCCACAAGTTAAGAAGTCCCGACTAAAGTCCGCGGCTAAAATGGCCCCGGGGTGAAAAAACGGCACGGTACTGAGGTCGGGAAGTGGATAAAGCTTATTCGG
The DNA here is from genome assembly GCF_036246185.1 of Lactiplantibacillus paraxiangfangensis. Taxonomy (NCBI): domain Bacteria; kingdom Bacillati; phylum Bacillota; class Bacilli; order Lactobacillales; family Lactobacillaceae; genus Lactiplantibacillus; species Lactiplantibacillus paraxiangfangensis. The sequence continues at coordinate 173,176 of NZ_BTPW01000002.1, read as the reverse complement.
ATTTAGGCCGTACACGCTAACTTGTGGGTTGGCAATCAAACTAAAAGGTTGCTGAGCTTTGATAAACGCCGCCACGGTCTGCTGTAATTCCTTGGAGTCACGAACGGGTTCAATGATGGGGATAATGTTTGATCCTAATTGCCCCTGTTCACACAGCGCCTTGAGCGCCAATAAATCGTACATCCGACCACGAAAATAGGGCGTATAAGTCGTCATAGTTGGTCCCCCAGATCTGGTGCAATCAGTTGCTGATAGGCTAACTTGAGTGTTTGGTATTCAGCGTTACGAGCGTCCAATTCTTCTTGTAGCGCCGTTACGGTATCGTTCGTGGTCTCGTCAATAAACCGGTCGTAGAGGTTTGCTTCGGGGTCGTACACGTCGTAGCCTTTTCGGGCCCGCTTGCGCAGCTCTTTAAAAAGTTGGTCGTCAGAATAGAGTGCCAAGCCCTTTTTGACGCGTTTGGCCTTATCGACTTCTCGGAATAATGAGGCGATGAAGTGCCCGGTTAGTGGCGCTTCGGGAACTTGTAAGTCTTGATGCTGGGCTTTTTTAGCCACGGTTAGGAATCCGGGTGCTCGTAATGGCTGTGGTGCTAGGGCGACAGCCTCTGGATCAAAAGCGCGGTAGATCAAAACACCGATGTGGCTCGGAATCTCATCTTTGACTTCCTCGTAAAGGGCTTGTGGGAGCACGAAGTAGTTATAGTGCCCAATAAAGGATAACTTGGCCTTCGAATGGAAGTCATTTTTAGTCACCTTTAACTCGTAGCACCGCCACTCAATCTGACCGTCTGGAAGTTGCTGATAGCTGAGTGTATCAACAATGCCCTTCTTATCGGGCATACTAACTTCTTCAACAACGTAGGCGCCCTGTTCCAAACAGTACTGATAGAGGGTACTTTCAAGTTGGCGTGTTAACTTAGTCTTCATTAGTAGTTTCCTCCTTAGTCTGGTGCCAAAAGTTGGCAATGGTGGCGCTGAGTTGCGGTAACGATTGAATTGTTTGGTAGTATTGCCAGTGCGATGGGAATAAATCGACGTACCGTTGACTCGCAAACCGCTGGTCCAATAATAAAATGATCCCGGTATCCTGACTGCTACGAATTAGTCGACCGGCCGCCTGCAAGACGTTATTCATGCCGGGAAGCTGGTAAGCGTAGGCGAAGCCCTGACCGTTTTGATGGTCGTAGTAGTCACGAATCAAGTTGGTTTCGGGATTTAAGCCGGGTAACCCGACACTGACGACGGCAACGCCAATCAACCGGTCCCCGCGCAAATCGATCCCCTCTGAGAAGAGGCCGCCGAGCACGCAAAAGCCGACGAGAGTGGTTGGATTATCCGCTTGGAATTGATCCAGAAAGGCTTGCCGGGCCGCCGCGTTCATGACGGATTCTTGGCTGGTCGTGGCAATGTCAGGATAAGTTTGTTCAAAGGCCGACTTGATCTGACTGAGATACCCATATGATGGAAAGAACACGAGATAATTGCCAGTTTTTCCGGTGACTAGCGCGTGTAAACTTTGAATAATGCGATCGACGTTACGCTCACGTTCCCGGTAAGTCGTTTGAACGTACTGCGTCACCAAAATCGCTTGGTGCTTCGGCGGAAATGGGGAAGGCAACTGGTAGGCGAGACTGTTTGCTTCGCCGCCTAAGACCCGTTGGTAGTACGCCATCGGGGACAGGGTCGCGGAGAACAGGACCGCACCGGCACCGAGTTTCAGCGACCCATCTAAGAAGTCACTAGGATCAAGGCAGAGTTCCTTGACCGTTAGATGGTGGCCGTCTAAGACGAACCGGGTCTGATAGCTCCCATCGTACAAGTCCCCGATTTTGACGAAGGTTAAGCACGCAAAAAAGTAGTCACGGACGGCGTCTAAGAGTGGGGACGGCTTTTGTTGTGTCATCCAGTCAGTGACAAATTCGTTAAATGTTCGTAGGGTTCGCAAAAGGGGCTCCGGTGGGTCCAGCGTCACTTGTTCGGTGACGCCGTCATCTAACAGGGATTGACTGAGACGCGTGAAGCTGCGGCGTACTTTTTTGAGCGCTTGTTGTAAGTCGTCACTTGGTTGCGTTTTATCGGGACGGGCTAGCTTTAATATGGACCCAATTGCTTGGTCGCTGACGGCCGCCGAATACATATCCCGGGCCCGACTGACGAGGTTGTGGGCTTCGTCAACGAGGAAAAAGTTGTCGTCGTCACCCTCGCTGAAGAACCGTTGTAAGTAAACGAGCGGGTCGAATAAGTAGTTATAGTCACAGATGACCACGTCACAAAAGAGTGAGGCGTCCAGTGAAAATTCAAAGGGGTCCACGGTATGTTTACGAGCGTAGCGTTCAATCACTGGTCGTGTGATCTGATTTTCGTGAGTGAGCAAGTCTTTAAGCGCTGGTTTCAAGCGGTCGTAGTAGCCAATCATAAACGGATTTTCTTCCGGGATTAAATCCTGTTCTTCCGGAAAACGGATCTGGTCTTTGGCCGTCAAGGTGATGCTCTTAATGACCAATCCGTCGTGACTCATGAGATCAATGGCTTCCTCAGCCACGTGCCGGGTACTTTGTTTCGCGGTGAGGTAGAAGAGGCGTTCAATTAAATCCTCACCGAGCGCTTTGACGGCCGGAAAGAGTGTCGAAATCGTTTTACCAGTTCCCGTTGGCGCTTCGACGAAGAGGCGTTTGTTGAGCCTCACGGTCTTGTAAACGGCCGCGGCGAGCTCACGTTGTCCGGGTCGAAACGCGGGAAATGGAAACGGGAGGTCGTTAATTGAGGCGTTGCGCTGCTTGCGAAGGTCCGCCCGTAACGTGAGCCAGTACTCGTATTCGGTAATGAGGTCTTTGAAGAATTGGTCGAGTTCGGCGCGCCGCAGGACCTTTTGTTCTTTGGTCACTTTTTCGGTGCTGACTTGAAAATAGGTCAATTGTAAGGTGACCTTATCAAGCTCGGGATGTTCTTGTAATAATAGGTAGCCATAAACTTTGACCTGGCCCCAGTACAGGGTGCGGGTATTGTCGCTTAGGTCATCATACGCCTGATCGGACGTTTTGATTTCTTCAATCAGGGCGCCGTCGTCGTTTAACTGGATACCGTCTGCGCGGCCAGAAATGACGTAGTCGCTCCCGTTCATCGTCACGGTCTTTTTAAGGTAGACTTCGCTGTCGTAGTCTTCACCACGACTACTTTGGAGCCGCCGATGAATTTTAGCCCCATTTAAGGCGGTATTCTGACTATTTTTAACTTCGTTTAGGTCGCCTTGACGAAGAACGAATTCAACGAGTTGACGAATACCAATTTTAGGTGCCATCGGACGGTTCCTTTCTGAATGGATTGACTTTCATTATAAAACATCTGTTCGGGTTTGTCTGCGTTAAGTCGGATTGCGGTATAAATAACCGGTCAGACCGCATAAAAACGGGGGTCCCAGCTGTTTGGGACCCCCGTTAACTGCAACTTAGTTCATTATTTTTGGTACCAATTACTGTGGCGCTGACGAATCGTTTTACGGAGACTAAAGCCGTAGCTAACGATCAGTGCGGTCAGTAAGGTCGCAACCGCGGCACCTAACCAGGAGTGGGGACTACTAAAATAGCCCGCATAACCCGCGCCAACACTAACGAAAATGATGACAGGAATCAATATATTGATAGGTGCTGGGTGTAAGAAGATAAGCCCGACAATCCACAAGCCAGCCGCTGTCACCACGGCGTCAACACTGACGGTTGTCCCGAAATTAGTGATTAATGCCCATAATGCGACGATTGCCCCAACGACTAACAATAAAGCGGCGAAACTGTTACTGAGAGTCCAAGAAAAATGCTTCTTCGTCATCATGATCATCGCCTCGCTTTCTTTGCTTTTATTATACCGTAAAATGGGATAATGAAAAAAATGATAAGTTGGGAATATTGTTTACAATGATATGAAAATATAAGCTTTTTGAATAAAACCTTGAAAGCGCATCCATTATTGGCTAAACTGGCAGTAGGCACACTTGATGATGGATGGAGGAAATATAGCATGGCAAAAATATTAGCAATTAACGCTGGTAGTTCAACTTTAAAATGGAAGTTATTTAGCGTTCCAGAAGAAACGGTGATCGCCTCAGGGATGGTTGACCGTTTAGGATTACCTGATTCAGTTTTCGTGATTAAAAAGGCGGACGGGACGAAGTACAAAGAAACCCGTCCAACGATCGATGCAAAAGAAGCGGCTGCGATGGTCCTGACTCGCTTGAAGAGTGATGGCATTTTGGCCCATTTATCCGAGATTACAGGGATTGGTCACCGGGTCGTTGCGGGTGGCGAACACTTTAGAGATTCAGTGATCATTACCCCCGAAACGTTAAAGGAAATCAAAGATTTGTCTGAGTATGCGCCGTTACATAATCCAACGCAAGCTTATTACATTGAAGTCTTCCAAAGCTTATTACCAAAGGTGGTCCAAGTGGCTGTCTTTGATACGTCGTTGTTTGCAACGATGCCAAAAGTAAACTACTTATATAGTATTCCTTACGAATATTATGAAAAATTCGGCGCACGGAAGTATGGTGCGCACGGGACTAGTCACCGTTACGTGGCAAACCGGACGGCTGAAATTTTAGGCAAGCCGTTAGACTCACTTAAATTGATTACGTTACATTTAGGGTCAGGTGCTTCAATCACCGCCTTTGATCATGGTAAGGCCATTGATACGTCTATGGGCTTTACGCCGTTAGCGGGGATTACGATGAGTACCCGTTCTGGGGACATTGATGCGTCTTTGATCCCATTCTTGATGCGGCACCTTGGGATTTCTGACGTCCAAGACTTCATTGATATTCTAAACCACAAGTCCGGGTTACTCGGTATTTCTGGGTTATCACCTGACATGCGTGACTTGGATAAGACGAAGGACAGTCGCGAACGTTCCGAACTTGCTTTGGAAATCTTCGCAAGCCGGGTCGTGAAGTACATCGGGAGTTACATTGCTGAAATGAACGGCATTGACGCTTTGATCTTTACGGCCGGTGTTGGTGAAAACTCCGTTGCGATGCGTGCACGGATCTTGAAGCAATTGAGCTACTTCGGTGTGACGGTCGATGACGAAAAGAACGACGTCCACGGTAAAGAACAAGTTATTAGTAAGGATGGCGAACCAGTTAAAGTGATGGTCGTCCCAACTAATGAAGAGTTAATGATTGTGCGTGACGTTGAACGTTTGACCGCAAAAAGTCCAGTAACGGATTAAATCAAAAGATAAAGGATCGTGGTTGTTATAACCACGGTCCTTTTGTTTTGGGCTGAAAAAAGCTGTTCGACTCCGCTAGCGACTGTTCGATGAATAATTCGTTAATTATTATTGCTTATTAAAAGTAAAATGACTGATTAGTTGACTACTGGTTAATGATGGGTATTTTTATAAACTTCAAACCTAGTGACGGTCAATCTTTTATATTATTTGTAAAGTTAGACTTTTAATGATAATCATAAAAAATTAAACGGCTTTTTAGCTGAATTTTGCGGGATTTCAGTGTACGATGTACTTAACCATATAATGGCATTTGAGCTGTCAAAAATGACCGGAGCCACAATCAATTTAGCGCGCTGTGGGGGTCGTTTGACTGAATGATGAAAGGGGTAAACAAGACATGTCAACAACTTTAGTGCTTGGCGGGGGCTATGCTGGAATGAGGGCCGTCAAGTTTTTAACGAAAGGGCTACCTAGTGGGGATCAATTGATTTTAGTTGATCAAATACCGACACATACGGAGAAAACTAATCTCCATGAAGTTGCGGCCGGAACGATTGATCCAGAACGGATTACGTATAACATTCCGTCCGTAATTGCAAAACGGGTCACGTTTGTGCAAGCGACGGTTAACAATGTCGACGTTGCAAACAAAGCCATCAGTTTCGAAGACCATGATGACATCAGCTATGATTACTTAGTGCTTGCATTAGGATTCCAGTCCGAAACTTTCGGGGTACCGGGTGCGAATGAAAATGCGTTGGCAATGGATGATCTTCAAACGGCGCAAGCGGTCTATCAACACATTGAAGACCGGGTCAAGGCCTATCAAACGAGCAAGGATCACAATGATTTGAAGATTGCGGTCTGTGGTGCGGGCTTTACCGGGATTGAATTGTTAGGTGAACTGACACAGTCATTGCCTAAATTACAGAAGAAGTATCAGGTTCCCGCAATCAAATTAGTTTGTTTGGAACGAATGCCATCAATTTTGCCGATGTTCAACCAAGACTTGCGGGACTATGCGCTGGCCTTCATGGAAAAGAACAACGTTGAAATGCGGTTAGGTTCCGCTATTACGGCGATTAAACCCGGCGCCGTTGCTTATACGGATACGGACAAAGTTGAACATGAATTTGCCGCTAATACGATTATTTGGACGGTGGGGGTCAGTGGCTCGCACGTTATTGCGGATTCTGGCTTCCAGCAGCGTCGTAACCGGGTCATGGTCCAACCAGACTTGTCACTAGAGGATCGGCCAGAAGTCTTTATCGTGGGCGACGTGGCGGCGGTAATGCCACCCGATGGCGAACGACCATACCCAACGACAGCCCAAATTGCGCTGGCTTGTGGTGAACAAGCAGCCAAGAACATTGTTGCTTTGCGAAATGGCAAAGCCACGACACCGTTTAATTATCAATCCAGCGGAACGGTCGCATCGCTCAGTGACCGCGACGGGATTGGTGAAATCTTCAGTAGCAACCGCCCCGTTAAAGGGTATCCGGCTTCAGCACTGAAAAAGGTGATCACCGACCGTTCGCTACTTGAGAGTGCCCACTTGGGGACGGTCTTCAGTAAGGGACGTTTCGACTTATATCATTAAATGTAGAAAAAAACCAACGCAGCCACCAATCGGTTAACGATTTAGAGTGCCTGCGTTGGTTTTTATTCTATATCGGTGCATTAGAAGTCAAGTAGGTAGGAATACTTCATGTATTGTTTGCCATGGGGGACTAAAAAACTAAAACGGGGGGTGGCGTTTCTAGAGGCATAATTGTCGCGGGGGGTCCGAAACGACATGACGATTACCCGCCGGCCTTTCTGGGACATGTCGTTCATGGACAGTGCTTTTCCTGTAGTTGTGGTTGGTCCCTTGGTCATACTATAGTAGCCATAAGGAATGTTAAACCACATATTGTCATCAAAGTTTGGATTATTGGTTTTAAAGCCATAGTTGCTAGGACCGACCTGATTGATGCTCATCGTTACGTTCATGAGAGCCTCATCATTCGTTAGCTTTGTTTGGGTTCTTAAAATTTTGAAATGAACATCTGGGTCCTTAACGGTTTGGTTGCGTTTAACAACGACCTCTTTAACGTTTTGGGGGAGGTATCCGCGGTTAACCACCCGGTAACGCCAGCCTGCCAAAATACTCAACAGGAAGATTGGGCCGAGTGTTAGTCCCCATTTGGTTTTAGATTTCATGAGCTTGACCCGCCTTCACTTGGAAACGGCGACTAGCAACTTGGTTCACGAAGTCGTGATCGTGTGAAGCAATGATAAAGGTACAGCCCCGTTGTTGCAATTGAAGTAAATAGGTAATTAATTTGTCGATACTTTCAGCGTCTAAGGCGTTGGTCGGTTCGTCCAAAATAATGAGGGGACTTTGACCAAGGACCGCCTGCGCGATGCCTAATTTTTGACGCATTCCAAGTGAAAATTTACGGACTTTCTTGTTATCGTTTATGGGTAGCTCAAATTGTGCTAATAAATCGTCAATTTGTTGATCAGTGACTTCAGGCAACAACCGTGCTAATAATTCCAGGTTCTTTTTGGCAGTAAAGTTGTCAATGACGCTCGGATTTTCGATAAGAATACCGGCACGAATTGGAAACTTTCCGCCGACAGTTAGTTTCTGATCATTAACTAAAACATCACCAGTGGTACGAATCAGACCAAGAATGGCTTTTAAAATCAATGTTTTACCAGAGCCGTTAATGCCTTCTAAAGTGACAATGTCACCCGCATTAACGGTTAGCGATACGTTAGTCAGTAGGACCTGATTTTTAACGGATTTGCTTACATTTACCAATTTAATTAAACTCATCATTATTCCCCCGTATTAATGATTTTCAAGGTAGCGATAACTGATTAGATAACCCCCGATTAATAGAACTAAACAGCCCAGTAACCACAAAACACTGGCTGGTTGAAAGGCTGGTAATCTGGAATAGATTGATAGCCCAAGTGGGTTTTGTGGGTTAGGCCAATAGATGGTCAAGACTAATAAAATGACGGGGATGATCAGCCCGATGGCCGGACTGATCAGATTACAGATTTGTTGCACCATAAGGAGTAGTAGCAAATCTAAGAATAGGATCATGGCCCAAAGTGCCCACGCGGTAGCCCCTTTGATGGAGCCTACGCTGAATGCGACTTTTGGCCACCAACTTTGTGCTAACCACAGACTAACGATGGTCAGTCCATCGATAGCGAGTGCAGTTAAGCTCAGTAGTTGAAGGTTGAGTCTGCCAAAACTTAACTTTGAAAATTGAAAGCCCCGCAGTTGAACCGCGTGTGCTTGCCATAATTGCTGAAAACTGTTATTGACAATGATCAGTGGAAAGGAAAAATAGCCTAACCAGAAGACTGGAAAAACAATCTCGCCGTGGGCAATCTCAAAGGCAGTTGGTGCCGCGAAAAATTGAGCAATTGCGTGCGGATAGGCGCTATCGGAAACTTGATGGCCAACAGTCAATATTAGGATAATTAGGACGAACATAATGAGCCTAAAGCGTACTTTAATCAGTTGCCAGTAGTGATATCCTTGGACTTGTCTTAATGCCCGCATCTTAAAATTCCCTCCGCTGCACTAAGTAGTAGGTCACTAATCCAATCAATAGAATCAGGCCGGCTAAGTTCATTAATTGGAGCAACCGTGTGAAGGGATCGGTCATTTGATCAAACGCGTATAGTAAAACATTTTTGGTACGATTTTCTTGCTCGAATAATAAAATATTGACGAATAAAACGAACAGTACCGATATCAGTTTGCGATGGATTAAAAAGTAGAGTAGCAGGGTGATTGCACTAAGAATTACTTGAACGAATAAGATAAAAACTGCTGCTAATCCGAGGTCAATTAAAATAGTTGGCCGAGTGGAAATTAATGGTGCCTTTCCAAACAGGATGCAACTAGTTGTTAAACTCCAGATTAACCAAATATTAATGATGACCAGCAAATTTTGAATTACAGTTTGCCAATATAAGGTGGAACGGTGTTGACTAAAAAAGCTGTCATTTAAATGATATTCAGTCATCATTGAAGTCGCAATTATTGAGAGTGGCAGGTAGCGTTCGTACATCAAATAAGGGTCTACCGTATTCTGGTACAGAAAGGGCAAGCTATCACTGCCCCATAAAATTGCGGGAAAGGCGCTAATCCCACATAAAAAAGCGAAGGTACTGATGACTAAGAGCAATTTCCAGCGGGCACGCAGGCGATAAAACTCTTGGGCACCGATGTTATGCAACAACACGATAGCGTCGCCCCCCTAGTACTAACAGGCTGGTGACGATGAGCATTGCAAGGGTGATGCTGCCAGCGGACAAGGCGCTAGTATCCAACTGGTTAGTCTCGGTTAAGAAATAGTAGGGTGCAAAGCCAATCCCGCTACTACTAATCCCTTGTAGTTGCAATAAGCCGAGTTGCAATAAAAATCCCGTGGTCATTGCAACAAATCGGTTAGGTAAGAGTAACGACCATCCCAGTGTGAACCAGGCAAACAGGGTTCCCCAGAAACCAGCAAATAGAATGGCTAATATGGCATGAATTAAGGGATGTTGATAATATAAACTGACTAATAAAGTATTACGATTAATAACCATAATGTTGCTATTGAGTAAGTGATCGGGATGAATATTAGGTAAAATCATGAAATAGGTGAATAGGTTGATGATGAGTGGTAAGGCTACAATCAGAAAGCCCATAATGCCGGCCCACAAAAAATAGCTAAGAAAGACTTTTCGTTCACCAAGTTTGACTTGTAGTTGATTGAAGAAGCCGCTATCTAGGTCTTTACGAATCAAACTAGCTGTCGGTAGCGCTGCTAATAAAGGAATGATCAAGTAGAAAGCGGTAGCTGCAAAGTGAAAGCTATCGATTCCCATCCACTTGGTATAGGGTGAGTCAAAAAAGGTGTTCTGGGCGAGTAAGCGGTGATTTAATGATTGAATGATTTGAATCAGTGGTAGTACAAGTGCGATTCCCCCGAAAATCCATAATTGAAGCTTGTTGAATCGATGCCAAAGTAATTGCATGTTTCCCCCTCCAAAGGTCAATATGTAGAGCAACACCTGATCCATGTGTTTCAACGACGTTATTCCATAAACGCGTTGCTGATGCGAGTATATCAGACTTTGATAATAATTTTCATTAACGATGAGAAAGATTTATTAATATATAAATATATTTATATCGATTATCCAGTTAACGCGTCTTACAAATGTAGGTAATTAAAACGTTTACATTCGAACTCAAAATCTAATGAACGATTTTATTTTTTTATAATTTAATTATCGATTAAAATAGATATATCTAAATAAAGGGTTATTTGTCATAGAAAAAAGGAACGACTAAGCAAAATTAATCGTTCCATTTTTGATTATAGATAATTTTGACATGACATAATATGACTTATACCATGTTTCTATGACTGGGTATCTCTTTTTAACCGTTCCGTTGGGATTTTAACGTTTTGGACTTGGCGTGCGGCCACTAAAATTGCGAGCAGTAGTAATGCGCCGTAAAAGACTGATACGACAATTGAAACGTTCCGGCTAAAGTCCAGGTTAGCGTTACTATTCGGGTGTTGCGTCAACTGAACGACCACTGACAGGTCGGTAGCGGCGTGCATTAGGATCGGTAGTCCCAAGTTGCGCGTCCTGATATAAACGCCCGCAAATAAGGTGCCGAGCGCCATGGCAAATAGAATCTGAGGTAATACATATGTTAATGATAAGTGGGTGCTGTTCATTAAGTGCAAGCCCCCGAAAAGAAAGCTAGAAGTTAAGACAACGGCGAGATTCTTACCCGGTAATGAACGGGCTAGTAACGGAATCATGACACCGCGAAAGACGTATTCTTCGGTTAAGCCGACTAAAATGATATAGCCTAAGTACATTAAAATTAAAGGTGTGAAGGGGACGGTGAATAACCTAGTTAGGTTGGCTGAAACGAGTAAACCGACCACTAATAATGCTGGTACGGCTTGTTCTAGTTGTCCCCAACCGTTGTGATGATTCCAAAATAATACTGGGACGTGTGCCAAGTAATGATTGAAAATCCAAACGCCGAATAGGACGATGGCATCTTGAACGATTCCGGAATACTGCTTCGGAATCAAGCCGAAGCTGAATAAGACGGCCGTGGCAAAAAAGAGGGCGATGACCCATATGAAGCATAGTAGGGCTAATCCCCAGCCCCGTTTAAAGTTTTTCAAAGTTTCCCCTCCTAGTTAAGTCAAGCTTGTCACTATTTTAGCATGGAACTGAAGGTTGAAAACTAAGGATGGTGTTTTGACATTGGTATAACAACGTTGATTCTCCAAAAAATAGTTCAGATGATTGCTTCTAACCACCCATGGGTTCACCTACCGTAGCGATGCGTCCCCAAAAATTGTAAACGTGTGGGGTTTCTTCCATACCAACCAATCTAAGCTAGAAAGTCACTTAGTTCGTTGCGGATTGTTCCGTTAGAATTTCGGCGGGCCAGACCTGTCGATCAGCCACAAAGAGTGTGATTATTAGGATGATACCGCACAGTGAGATAGCCACGATTGAGATGTAGAAACTGAAATACAGATTGGCGTTGCTAGGGTGTTGTATCAGTTGAACCACGAGGGATAGATCCGTCGCGGCGTGCATTAGAATCGGTAAACCTAAATTGCGGGTTCGAATATAAACCCCTGCAAATAGGACCCCCAACGCCGTGGCAAAGAGAATTTGTGGTAGCACGTAAGACAGTGACAAGTACGTGCTGTTAATCAGGTGCAAGCCGCCAAAGAGAAAACTGGAAATGACGACAACGGCAAAATTCTTATTTGGTAATGATCGTGCTAGTAACGGAATCATGACGCCGCGGAAGACGTATTCTTCCGTTAGGCCAATTAAGAAGACGTAGTCTAAATACATTAATACTAGTGGTGTAAAGGGCAAACTGAGAACTTTTGGTAGATTGGCAACGACCAAGTGACCGACAAGGAGTAAAGCCGGCACGGCCTGTTCCAACTGACCCCAACCGTAATGCCGGTTCCAAAAGGAGACCGGGACGTGGGCGATGTAGTGGTTAAAGAGCCAAACACCGAGTAAGACAACGACTTCTTGAACGATGCCGGCATAATGCTTAGGTATCCAGCCCAAAGCGAACAAAAGGGCTGAGGCAAAGAAAAGGACGATGACCCAGATGTAGCATAGTAGGGCTACTCCCCAGCCCCGTTTAAAATTTGTCATAATAAGTACTCCTCGTTAAGCTAGTCTAGTCCATTATTTTAGTGTGAAACTTTAAAATAACAGTCATATACTTCTAGTTACGCAAAAAGTCCCGGAATTATTTTCCGGGACTTTAAAGAAGCAAATTAATTTAATGGTGCATCTTAAATTCAAGGTACCGGTCATTGTATAAGCCAACTTTAGCTGGCGAGAGGTCCTTGTAAATTTGTAAGTGTCGAATCGTTTGATTGTCAGGATAAAACTGGCGATCGTTACGAATGGCTTTCGGTAACAGCGCCTTAGCTTTCTTGTTTGGTGTGGCGTAACCGATGTACTTGGCGTTTTGGGCCGCGTTTTTCGGTTTGCTCATGAAATTCAAGAAAGCGTAAATCGCTTTGAAATGCTTCGCCGTTTTTGGAATGACGAGGTTGTCGAACCAGAGATTACTACCTTCAGACGGGACAACGTAGTGTAGGTGGGAGTTGCCTTCCAACATTTCACTAGCTTCACCGGACCAATCGACAGCGACGGCGGCTTCGTTTTGAATCATGTACATCTTGATTTCGTCAGCGACGACCGCTTTCACGTTGGGAGATAAGCGGTTGAGTTTGTTACGTGCAGCTAATAAGGTGGCGGGATCGGTCGTGTTCATCGACTGGTTCATGGACGCGAGCGCAAAGCCCATGACGTCTCTGGCGCTATCAATTAGCATCACCTTATTTTTATACTGCTTTTCCCAAAGGTCGTTCCAGTGCTTGATGCTGCCGGGTTTAACGTACTTATCGTTGTAGATAATTCCTAAGGTTCCCCAGAAGTAGGGCACGGAATAGCGATTGTCCCGATCAAAATCAAGGTTCATGAAGCGTGGATCGTAGTTGTGCATGCCAGTCAGCTTACTTTTATCTAACGGTAACAGTAAGTTGGCTTTTTTCATCTTTTCAATCATGTAATCACTGGGCACGGTCAGGTCGTAACTAGTCCCACCCTGTTTGATTTTTGTAAACATGGCTTCGTTACTGTCGAACGTTTCGACGTTGACGTGATACCCAGTCTGCTTTTGAAACTTGGTCAGCAGGTTTGGGTCAATGTAATCGCCCCACGTGTAGAGGTTCAAGACCTTTTTCCCGGTACTGCCAGAAGTAGTCTGGAGTTGATGGGCACCGAATGCGAGTAACCCACAGACGGCAAATAGGGCGAGCACGACGCTTAGTAATTTTTTCATTTCCGCCGCCCCCTCGTTGCTGTACGCCGATGTTTACGACTGTATTGATTAATGAAGTAGTAGCCCACCACGAGAATCAGGGCCATTAAGAACATGAGGCCGGATAGCGCGTTGATCTCCAAGTTGATGCCTTGACGAGCCCGCGAGTAGATTTCAACGGATAGGGTGGTAAAACCGTTCCCCGTAACGAAGAAAGTGACCGCGAAGTCGTCTAATGAGTAGGTCAGTGCCATGAAGAAGCCGGAAAAGATGCCGGGCATGATGTACGGCACGATGACCTGACTCAAAAGTTGCCAGTTGTTGGCGCCAAGGTCGGCCGCCGCGTCGAGCAAACTACTGCTCATTTCTTGAATCTTAGGCAACACCATCAAAACGACGATGGGAATCGAAAACGCAATGTGGCTCAATAGAACTGAGCCAAAGCCTAGCGGAATCTTTAACGCCGTGAAGAAAATCAGGAAGCTCGCCCCGATGATAACGTCTGGGGAAACCATCAGGATGTTATTCAGCGACAAGAGGGTGTTTTTCGTAATGGCTTTAGTCGTGTTGTTGATGCCAAGCGCTCCCAACGTCCCGATCACCGTGGCTAAGATGGATGATAGCAGGGCGACGAGTAAGGTGTCGAGGAAAATGGCAATCAGACGACTATCCGCGAACAGGTCTTGGTAGTGTGACCAAGTGAAGCCGTGAAAGTTATTCATCGTGTCACCCTTACTGAAGGAGTACACGATTAGGAAAATAATCGGCGCATACAACACGATGAAGACGAGCCATAAATACAGGTTACGCCACTTAAAGTTACGTAAGCTCATTTGGTCATCCCCTTTCGCGTGCGCCGTTTGCCACCGCTAGTCAGCATCATAATGATGACCATGGCGATGATTAAGACGACCCCGATCGTGGAACCCATGCCCCAGTTCATCGTCGTCAAGAAGTGCTCTTCAATCGCAGTCCCCAAGGTAATCACCTTGTTACCACCAATCAGTCGGGTCAACATGAAGAGGGAGAGCGACGGGATGAAGACGGCTTGAATCCCGGCTTTGACCCCGGGCAAGGTGAGTGGAAAAATCACCCGACTGAAGGTCTGCCAGTTGGTTGCACCCAAGTCACGACTAGCGTTGACGTAAGACGGATTCAGTTCACTGATCGAGTTGTAGATCGGTAAGACCATGAACGGAATCTGGATGTAGGCCGCGACAAAAATAAAGCTAAAATTCGTAAAGAGCAATTGTTGCGGGCCGATGCCAATGAAGCTGAGAAATTGATTGGCAATCCCGGCCTGACTGAAGATGCCAATGAAGGCGTAAGCTTTAAGTAACAAGTTGATCCAAGTCGGCATAATAATGAGGAGTAGCCACAGTTGGGGATACTTCGTCTCATTAAGGACGTACGCCGTTGGATAACTAATGAGTAACGTCGCCAGGGTAATCAAAAAGGCGTACCAGACGGAATTAAGCGTCATCATCAGGTAAGTGTTTGATGAAAAGTAGGTCTGGTAGTTCGCTAAGGTAAATTGGCCGTCAATGTTAAAAAATGATTGATAAATCAGTAATAGGACTGGCGCAATGACGAATAGTAAAATCCACAGCATGTACGGGATGAAGTAAGCCGTGTTGCGGCTCAAGCGTTGTTTTCGTTGCATAAGCTTCGCCCCCTAATCGTCTTCGTATTGTTCGAGTCGGGCATCAAAAGCGGCTTCACTTTCGTTTAACCGCATGACGTGGATGTCTTGCGGATCGAAAGTCAGACCAATGGGTTCCCCTTCGTCGGCCGGATTCGTCGAATGAACGAGCCACTCGTTGTGGTCGCTGTCGTAGGCGACGATTTCAAAGTAGTTGCCCCGGAATAACTGTGAATCCACGGTCACCACGAGTTTACCTTGATCGGCGGCGACGATATCCAAGTCTTCTGGGCGAAGGACCACTTCGACGGCTTCGTTAGGTCGCATCCCACCGTCGGCACATTCGAAGGCTTTGCCAACGAATTCGACTTCAAAGTCTTTTAACATTTTGCCGGGGATGATGTTACTTTCCCCGATAAAGTTAGCGACAAAGTGGTTGATGGGTTCGTCGTAAATGTCGACCGGACTGCCACCTTGTAAAATGGCGCCGTCGTTCATGACGAAAATCTCATCACTCATCGCGAGGGCTTCTTCTTGGTCATGGGTGACAAAGAGGAAGGTGATCCCTAACCGTTGTTGTAAATCGCGCAATTCGTACTGCATGTCCTTGCGTAATTTGGCGTCCAACGCTGAGAGGGGTTCGTCGAGGAGTAAGACTTTGGGCCGCATGACGAGCGCGCGGGCAATGGCGACCCGTTGTTGTTGGCCACCAGAGATTTCACTGATTTCGCGGTCGCCAAAGTCGGCTAATTGAACCATGGCTAAGGCGTCTTGAACCCGTTGATCAATTTCGTCCTTGGAAACTTTATGCAATTTAAGGCCAAACGCTACATTTTCGGCGACGTTCATGTGTGGAAAAAGGGCGTAATCTTGGAACACCGTGTTCACTTGCCGTTGGTTGGCGGGCAGGCCGTTGATGACTTGTCCGTCAAATTCAACTTCACCGGAAGTGACCGCGGTGAAACCCGCAATCGTCCGTAAAATGGTCGTTTTCCCACAACCGGATGGGCCGAGTAAGGTATAAAATTTACCGGCCTCGAGTTCTAAGTTGATGTCTTTAAGAATTTGATGATCTCCATAACTTTTACAAACGTGATTTAACCGCACGATCGGCTGTGTATTAACCGCCAATGGAAAGGACCTCCTAATATTATAAGTAGGACGCGGTCGTAACTAAGGTAAATGTGCAGGGCAACGGTCCCGCGTTACGAATTTGATGCGTCTTAGTTGCGTGAAAGTAAAGCGTATCACCCGCAGTTGCCACGTGTTCCTGACTACCGAGGCGTAAGTGTAAGGTGCCGGTTTGGACCATGATAAAGGTCTCCGCCGGCGATGGCTCAAAGGATTTGAAGCAACCGTTGGGCGCTAAGGTGACCGTGACGGGTTCGAGTTCGTTCTCATTCGAAGCCGGGACGAGCCACTTTAACTGGTAACCGAGTGCTTCATCGTCGTAAATTCGGTGTTCGCTTGGGTGGTAGACGATTTTATGATTGGGCGGTTCGGGCGCAAAAAAAGCGGCCGGAGTCATCCCAAGTACTTCAATGATGGCAAAAAAAGTTTCCATCGAGGGTGAGGATTGGTTATGTTCTAGTTGCGATATGTAACCCTTACTTAAATCAGTCCGTTCCCCCAGTTCTTCTTGTGTCAGTTGTTTTTGCATCCGTAAATTACGGATACGCTGACCGATGTCCATGACATTCACCTCGAATCATAGTTTTGTTTAAGTAAACAATAAGTTTAGTACAGTCTTTAATTATAGCGAAAAAGCTTGGTGAGACAAGTTAAAAATGCGTGTGACTAGTATGTTATTCTAATCGAACATATAAGCTGATTTGTTAGCGTTCACCGATTGCAAAAAAGAGTCTGGGTAATCATCCCAGACTCGTCATGGTTATTAGGTTAGTCGGCGCGATAAACAACTTCGAAGACTTCACTGACCATTGGGGTGTCGGAAGATAAGTTGTGTCCGTGCGCTTCAAGGGTCGGGGTAAATTCATCCGTTTTACGTTTGCGCCAGTCGCCGATGGTGCGGTCGCCCTCATCTTCGTGCCAGGCGTGTTCCGCAGAGATCCGGTAGAACGGGATCAGTTCGGAAACGACCGTTTTAATCACGGCAACTGGTTTCATATCGCCGTTGAATAAAACGTTGTAGTCACCAGGCTGGGGGATGGCAACTTGTTCATTGGTATAGGTGTCCAATGGGGTGGTCGTTGCGGTTTTAGTCCCAGCTAAGATGGCATCCGTTGCGGCTTGAACCTCGGCTGGCTTGTTCTGATCGCCGAACCAGCGGGTCTGATAAGAGGCCCCGTTGGTATCGGTCGTTTCAGTATATGCTTTCCATAATTCTTCTGCTGATTTTGCTGGCATAAGCTTCACCTAATTTCAATAAGAATAGTGAACTCATGGTCATGTAACCGAATTCACAACCTAAGTATAGCATGTCATTTCTCAAAACGACACGGCAGTGACTGCTTTTCATTTAGAAAACGGGCGTTAATCATTACGGCGACTTAACGATTGAAATTTTGATATAATAAAACTATAAATTGGGGGTAACGATATGCAAATTACACCAGTCAAAGTGACTGATTTACCACAAATCATGACTATTGAACGGGCGGGCTTTTCCGACGCTGAAGCGGGGAGTCAAGCGGCTTATCAGGAGCGGATTCAAAAGCTGGGATCGACCTTTTTAGTTGCGCGCGATGGTGATGTGGTTCTGGGTTTCATCGTGGGACCGGCGACAACTGAACGCTACATTGAAGATGAGATGTTTGCGACGCCCCCGACAAACTTAGCGCACGGTGGCCACCAACTAGTCTTTACGCTGGCCGTCGCACCGGTAGCTCGTCACCAGCATGTCGGCAGTCAACTTTTAGCAGCGCTAGAAGCTGACGCCCGTGCAAAGGGCAGGACGAGTTTATCGTTAACGTGTCTAAAACGGCTTGTACCATTTTACGAGCAGAACGGATTTACGAATCAGGGTGTCGCGGCGTCCAGCCACGCTGACGAAACTTGGTACAATTTAGAGAAAGTCTGGGACAAATAATGAAATTATCAACGCTACAAGCAGAATTGCCTAACTTTAAGATCCGGTTATTAACATTGGAAAATCAGGAAGAATTACTCGCTTTAGAACGGAGTAATCCGGAATACCACCGTTACTTTTCACCAGAACCATTGACCACGGAAGAAGTTCAGCACGACTTAACGGCAACGCCACACACCGTCGCACCGGAACAAAAGCAGGTGTTTGGTTTTTATTTAGCCAACCGGTTAGTGGCCGTCTTGGACGTGTTGAACCAGTACCCGCAAGAACAATTTTTATTCATTGGCCTACTAATGGTTAATCAAGCTTACCAACGAAAGACGGTCGGTAAAGTCATTATGACCGGTTTAATGCAAGCGGCCATGAAGAGTGGGGTCGTCTGCCTACAACTGACCCGGGTCACAACCGATACCGGAGTGGAAACCTTCTGGAAGAAGCTCGGTTTTGAGAATGGCGACCAACTCTTTTTGCCGCTTAAACACGGCGGCCGGTTACCGGTAACGACGATGTCCCGCCTATTAAAATAAAAGGGGCAATTCTCATCAGAATTTAGCGTGTCCAGCCACCTAAACTGATGCGATTCGTGTTAAACTCATGATGATCATATTATAGAAATGAGGGTAAATACGATGCTTAAACGATGGGGAAAGGCCGATACTGGCATGCTGATTGCGGCGGTTATTTTACTGGCGGTGCTCTTCTACTTTTTCGAGCTAACCGCCAGCTTAACAACTAGTGTGATTGCCTTTCCGATTAGTTTAGTTGTCCTGATGGGAATCATGGAATACGCCGCTTACGAATTGCGGAAAAAATAGGAGCTCAAAAACAGGATCTCAGAAATCATTATGTGATTTCTGAGATCCTGTTTTGTATGTCTGTACTTGCTTCCGGCGGCTCGTAATGACTGCCGCTATGGGACCGGTGAAAGCCTGAGGAGCGGTCTTTCACCTCGCTTTAATGCTTTGCCCAACCCGCAAATCATTAAAGACGTCCGTGGTGTAAACGGGGAAATTCATCCCGTCAACACCACCTCCACGGCGGCAGTCATTACGAGCCACCTGCAGCCTGATTGAGCGTACTAAGATGGGAAGTTTTTTCGAAAAGCGTAATTATATTAAATGTTAGGAATGTGGCCACGTGCCATCATCAAATGTCCAGATGATATCTGTTTTAGTTTTAATGTCTGTTTGGTACCACATTTCACCGTCATCAGGAATCACGTCTTTATCGTAACCGCCGTTAGGATTTTCAATGGTGCTAGTTATTGCCTGTCGTTCTTTATAAAACTCTTAAGGTCAGTTGCATTTAACCGTACTACGCTGTACTATTTACTGATAACTAGTACAGTACCATACAGCGAAAGAGGTAGCGGCCCTATGCAGATTGATCATGTCAGCGGCCAACCGTACTACGCCCAGCTCGTTGAGGGTGTTAAGCAAGATATTGAACACGGTATTTTACAAGTGGACGACCAGCTGCCGTCCGTTCGTGAAATGGCCCGCCAACATTTGCTTAATCCTAATACGGTCAGCAAAGCGTACAAACAGTTGGAAGCCCAACAAGTTATTCGCACGGTGCCGGGCAAAGGAACTTACGTTAACGCCTTTAACCCGACCTCAGTGCGCACCGAGTTACAAAAGAGGTTACAACAGATCGTCAGTCAGGCCCAAGAAGCGGGTATTAGCTTCAATGAAATGCGAGGCTGGCTTGACCAGATGGAAGGAACGACGTTATGAGTTTAGTCATTAATAAGTTAAGCAAGGAAATTGACCAGCATCCAACACTTGATAGCATCAGCTTTACGGTGCAACCGGGTCAAATCATCGGTGTCATTGGTCGAAACGGTGTTGGTAAAACGACGCTATTTCGGACGATCAACGGTCAGTATTTAGTCGATAACGGCAACGTAACGGTTGATGGTCAAGTCTTGGCAGAACACCCAGAGTTAAAAACGGAGCTATGTTTTATTGACCCGTTAGCAAACTTTTTCCGGGGCGCCACGATTAAACAGATTCAGAGTTACTACCAGGCGGCGTATCCCCACTTTGATGCGAAGAAGTTCGAATCGTTACTGAAACGTTACCATTTAATGGGCAACCAAAAGTTACGGCACTTTTCGAAGGGGACCTTTGGCCTATTTACCATTATCTTAAGTGTGGCAACGAATGCGCCGTACCTTTTCTTGGATGAACCACTCGACGGGTTAGACGTTTTGATTCGGAAAAACATCCTCAGTATTTTGATTGAAGAAGTCGCTGGAGGTAAGCGGTCGATTTTAATTGCGTCACATAACTTAGTCGAACTAGAAGGCGTGATCGACCGGGCGTTAATGCTTAAAGATGGACAAGTCGTCAACGATTACCAGCTCGAAGATATGCGGAGCCAAGCCCGCAAGATCCAATTAGTTTACCGGGATAAAAAAGTACCAGAATTACTGCGGCAAGCGGGTCGGGTCGTGCACGTTTCAGGACGGGTCATCGTCGTAGTCTTTGAAAATTACACGGAAAAATTGCGGGAACAATTGGCTGCGACTCAGCCGGTCTTTCAAGAGGAATTACCGCTTTCGTTAACGGACCTATTCATGGCCAATTTAACGGATGAAGCGGATTACGAGCTATTATCATAGGGGGAAATGAAGACATGTCAAACCAAAAATTACGACGGTTACTGTGGCAGCATTACCGTATTTGGCTGTTAACGGCAGTTATTGTGCTGATTGCGGCTGGACTAAAAGAAGGCATGAGCGTTGTCAATCAACCTAATATTTACGTACATCCGGGAGCCTTTACCTTGGAAGAAGGCGGCGTGTTAAGGATGTTCATCGCCGTGATCGTCTACTTTGTACTTGGACTAACCATGTTTTTACACGATAATTGGACGAACTTCAACTACTATTTGTTCGCTTTGCCCGTTGTTCGGCGACGAATCTACCGGCAAAAAATTGGACTGATGGTTACAGCGGTGACAGTTGGATACATCCTGATGCAAGGCGTTTACTTTGTCGCGATTCAGGCCGTTTTAGCTAAAAGGCACGCCTACTTTGTGTGGGGGAATTCTTGGCGGATTGAACTGTCACGACTGATTCTGCTACTGGTCCTGATGATGATTGGGACAACGTTTGGACTGTGGGTCGGTCATATTTTTGCAAGCGTCTTTGCTGGAATCGTCTTCTCCCTCAGCATGATTTTTGCGTATAACGGTCTGATTAATTTGTTATCCGGTATTTCAGGGATGCAATATCGGCAACTTGATATTTTAAATCAGCTGGATTCGGGCAGTTGGCTTGAATTGGGGGCTGCAATCGTTGCGGGTGTCGTATTTGGTGGCTTCTTATACTGGCTAAATGGCTGGGGCTTTGATCACCTATCACTAGAAGATAGTCGTGAGTTTTTCCGCTTTCCGGAGTTACGTTCCGCCGTTTTATGGTTTTCTATTATTTATTTAATTATTGCGACTAGCTGTTCTGAATTTGGTCTGGAAATTCTGGGGTTAATCACGGATAATTATTCTGAGCATATGCCAATCGGAACGGGAATTGTTATGGGATTAGTGATTGGCTATTTGACTTGGAGTTTAGGTCGGTGGTTCTTGTACCGTCCCGATAAGTTTCGGGATGTATGGACGTTTAAAAAACTAAGTTAAGGTTACAGAGGCTTAGCCGCCTTCTGTGCACTCAAATTAGGAGGGACATCATGCGAATGCATCGTTCGGTTTGTGGGATGATATGGCTCAGCGCCATTCTGTGCTTTATTTTGAAAATAGCGATTGGGGTGCGGGTAGACGCCGACGGGTTGTTGGTGGAACCATTCTTCCTGCTGCCATTGGGTTACGGATTACTTGCGTTAGCCATCGTAACGACCATTGTTTTAGCCGTGCAACGCTGGCGCCAACGTGCTCATCATAATTAATGATAGAAATGTGAATTTGAAAATTAATTGTTGTTGTACAATGTCTAAATGATACAAATGAGCTATTTATAATTTGTTCCGGTAGGCACTGATGACATGCGGTCGTGGGACCGGGGCCAGCCTGAGAAGCGGTCTAGCCCCTCGTACAGGACACTTGCAAAATGCGCAAGTGTCCTGTACCGTCCGCGGTGTAAGAACGACAAAAAACGTCGTCCCAACGCCGCCGTCACGATCGATGCCATCAGTGCCAACCTCCGAATATCCGGCAATAATAACACTAGTAAAGATATTTTCAGCGGAGTCGGACAGCCTTGGGTGCTGTGTCGGCAAGATTGGCGGGTGACTTTTACGCCAATCTTGTGGGGCGATTCAAAGACGTGGGTTATCGGCTTTGAATTGAGGTCGCAGACCGTACTGTGGCTGGGACCGTCCCCCAGAGCACCCAAGGCTGTCCAACGGAGCGGCTTATTTTGAAATAATAATTTTAAACCTAGTAACACTAAAAACCGCCTGAGTTGTCAGCTGTACTGACACACTCAGGCGGTTTTGTTAGCGGCAAATTCTAGTTATCTATGAAGGATTAACGAATCTTATCAAGGCGTTTTGCAACGGTCTTGATGTTTAACAAGTCCCAGTCTTCCAAGTTATGTGAAATGGAGTTATGACCCCAAGTCCCGCAACCTAGCGTTAGGGAAGGTGCAACGTTATCGTACTTGAAACCAATCGCACCTTGTGAAGAAGGAACGTTGATCAAAGCCCGGCAAGCCGTCATTTCAAGCGCAAATTGGTTCATGACCTTTTCATCAGTCGTGTGAAGCGTTGCCGTGTGACCTAAGCCACCCAAGGAAAGGCTCCGCTTCATTAAGTTGAAGCCGTTTTGCGTATCTTTAGCGTGAACGACCGCCAGAACGGGTGATAACTTTTCACGTGAAAAGACTTGGTCGCCACCGATATCTGGAATTTCAACGGCTAAGACCTTAGTTTCAACGGGAACATCGAAACCGGCCCACTGTGCAATCTGCCAAGGGGTCTGGCCAGCAACTTTCGGGTTAACGGCCTGTTTTTCTAAGTTCATGACGGTACTTTCAAGTGCTTTGAAGTTATCGGGACCAACGAAGTAAACTCCGTTGTGACTGAGTTCAGATTTAACTTGATCATAAATACTGTCATCAATGATTAAGTTAGATTCAGATGCACAGATCATCCCGTTATCAAATGACTTGGAAATAATAACGTCACTAACGGCTTGCTTAACGTTCGCTGTTTTTTCGATGAAACATGGTACGTTACCGGGGCCAACGCCTAAGGCTGGTTTCCCGGTTGAGTAGGCCGTCTTAACCATGCCGGCACCACCGGTAGCGATAATCGTTGCCACACCTTTATGGTTCATTAAAGTGTTGGTGGCTTCTAAGCTAGGTTCTTTGATCCATTGAATCCAATCTTTAGGCGCACCCGCGGCTTCAGCGGCGTCACGGATGATGCGTCCAGTTTCAACACAAGACTTTTGTGCAAAGGGGTGGAATCCAAAGATGATTGGGTTACGCGTCTTCAACGCAAGCATGGCGTTAAAGATAACGGTCGATGTTGGGTTCGTCACTGGTGTAACGCCGGCAATAATCCCAACGGGTTCAGCGACTTTGGTAATGCCACTGACGGGATCGTCATTGATGATGCCAACGGTTTTATCATCTTTAATGTAGTTATAGATATTTTTAGCGGCAAAATCATTTTTAGCCACTTTATCACGGTAGTTCCCACGACCAGTTTCTTCCACGGCCATGGCAGCTAACATTCCCCGTGCTGCGTGGGCGGCGTGCGCCATGGCAGTAACGGCCTTATCAATCTGATCCTGGTCCATGACTTCCA
Source organism: Lactiplantibacillus paraxiangfangensis (assembly GCF_036246185.1). NCBI lineage: Bacteria > Bacillati > Bacillota > Bacilli > Lactobacillales > Lactobacillaceae > Lactiplantibacillus > Lactiplantibacillus paraxiangfangensis. The sequence continues at coordinate 149,079 of NZ_BTPW01000002.1, read as the reverse complement.
AGCGGTTGGCAGCCAAAGAGGCGTTTAACACAAGCCGATCAATTGATTGTTTAACTTCAGTTTTTTCATCAATTTCTTTCAACATCGAGGATTCCTCCTAAGCAATACAGTACTTGTTGTTTATTTCACAATCCCTATTATAAACACTTCTTCACAAATGTAAATACCCCGGATAGATTTCATTTATAATTTATACTATTGCGATAATACCGGTGTATAAGGGACACATAGTGAAATATAAGAAAGCGTTTACATTATTGGTGCTACGGCAATTAGTTATTTTTTTCACAAATGATTTTAAGCTGAACTAAAACTAACAAAAGTTAGGACGTAAAGATGGTGGTATGAGCTAAAGTTTTAATTTAGGTCGGTGCTGGAAAGGCTTACATCAAAAAGTGGGCCAACTTACCGGTATTGTGGGAATTGTATTGGGTAATAAATATCGCAAATCGGTTATCACTGCTAAGTAAAGTGTGCTAAAATGAATGTGATTCAAAAATCGTATCTCTTAATTAACCTAGGAGGGTTATTTTTATGTCATTTGTAAATGCTGTTGATATGACACAAGACGCATACAAGAACCATTACGCTATTGGTGCGTTTAACACTAACAACCTTGAATGGACTCGTTGCATCTTAAAGGGTGCTCAAGACACTAACACCCCAGTTATTCTTCAAGTTTCAATGGGCGCTGCTAAATACATGGGTGGCTACAAGTTGGTCATGGACTTAGTTGCTGATGAAATGGAAAGCATGAACATCACTGTTCCTGTTGTTATGCATTTGGACCATGGTAACTACGAAGCTGCTAAAGAATGTATCGAAGTTGGTTTCTCATCAGTTATGTTTGATGGTCATGACCTACCATTTGCCGAAAACTTAGAAAAGACTAAGGAAATCGTCAAATTAGCTCATGCTAAAGGCATCTCTGTTGAAGCCGAAGTTGGTTCAATTGGCGGTGAAGAAGACGGTATCATCGGTGAAGGTGAATTAGCATCTGTTGAAGAAGCTAAGACTTTAGCTGCTACTGGTATCGACATTTTAGCTGCTGGGATTGGTAACATCCATGGTAAGTACCCAGAAAACTGGACTGGCTTACATTTCGATCGTTTACAAGAAATCTCAGACGCTGTTAAGATGCCATTAGTTCTTCATGGTGGTTCTGGTATTCCTAAGGACCAAATCGTTAAGGCTGTTGAAATGGGTATCAGCAAGGTTAACGTTAACACCGAAAACCAAGTTGCTTTCGCTAACGCTACCCGTGCCTACATCGAATCTGGCGCAGACCAAATCGGTAAGGGCTACGATCCTCGTAAATTATTAGCACCTGGTAAGAAAGCCATCGTTGATGTTATTACATCACGTATCGGCTGGTTCGAAACTCCAGCAGTTAAATAATTGGATTTTTGACTCAAAGAAAAAAGTCGACTTCGGTCGGCTTTTTTTGTTTACTATTAAAACGAAATCAGCCGTTCCGGCGGATGCAGTTTTACAATTGCAATTGAGGTTTAACCTTAGTCTGTAATAAAAAATCGGGATTCTGAGCCAGTTGTGGCAGGGTCCCGATTTTACTATGCTTCCTGATTAACGGCGGCTAATAATTGTCGTTCGTTATAAAAGAGCAACGTGATAAACATGATAACGTATAAAATCAATGGTAACCAAGCGTAATTCAACGTGATCATGTGCTGAGTCGCGAGGTTTTGCGCATGATTAGCCGTGTAGCCTGACAAGTGGAATAGTCCCGCTGTAATGAGGCCACCAAATCCGAGGCCAACGTTGACGCCGAAGTCATCCGTCGAAGCTAAAATTCCTTCGGCTTGAATTCCCATGGTCATGCCGTAACGAATCGTGTCGGCAATCATAATTGAAACGAGCCCAATAATTAAGCCGTTGCCAATCGAATTAATAAAGGTCCCGGTAAAAATAACGGCTAACTGATTGAGAATGGTCCCCAGGGCCAAAATCAATTGGCCAATCGTTGCCACGGCAATCCCAGTGAGCATCGTTTGCTTCTTCCCGATTTTTTTGGAAGTCCGGACGATTAAAACCACGCCGATCAACGCGGCAAAGGTGAAGCCGTTGACTAGTGGGACCAAGTTTTCATTGTTTTGCAAATATTTGAAGTAGTAGATGGTCGTTTGATTCTTAATGGCGGTCGTCAACCAATATAATAAAATGACGATGGAAATGATAAACCACTGTTTATTTTTCTTGAGCATTTTCCAAACGTCATTGAGTGGCTGGTGGGCCTGTTCTGGCTGACTAAAACGTTCTTTCACTTGGAAAAAGGTATTCCAAATCAGTGCTAGAGAAATTAGACCAAACAGGATGATGGTATAGAGAAATCCGTTCTGTTGGTTACCTTTGCCGAAAAAGCTGACTAGTGGCAACGTGAAGACCGCTACGATAATTTGAACGGCACTGCCGAAAAATTGACGAATCACGCCAAGTAACGTTAGCTCATGCTCATTTTTAGACAATGTCGGTAAGATGGATGTAATGGGTAAATTGACCGCGGTATAGAAGAAACCCAAGCCAAGGTAGGTGATGTAAGCCCAGATGAGTTTGCCGTTCCCGCCAAAGTTGGGGGTCACGAAAGTCAACACGGCGAAGATCACGTACGGCAGCGCGTACCAGAGAAAGAAGGGGCGACTTTTCCCAAAGCGTGAATGGGTGTGGTCAATCATGATCCCAATAATTAGACTTTCAACGACGTCCGCCAAACGCGCCACTACGAAAAGAATGGCCGCCGCGCTAGCGGATAACCCGTAAACGTCCGTGTAAAAGAAAAGTAAATAGGTCGTCATCATTTGAAAGACAAGATTGTCGGCCGCATCACTAAGGCCGTAGCTGATCCGCTCCGGCCATTTAGTTTGCCAAGGTTGATTCAAAGTATCACCTCATAATTAGTTTCGCATAGTTAAATTGTACACCAATCAAAAAGGCGGGCCCACCTATAAGCCTCTGGATAGCGGTTAGTTGCCATAAAAAAACTGATAAACAATAACAAAATGTTATGTTTATCAGTTTTTGTAATGCTTATTTAGTGGTCAGTTTACCAACTTTAGTTAAAGCCGGAATTAGACCTAGACTATCTAACGTCTGGTTAGGTAAGACGACCGTGTTGGAACTACCGTCAGCCAAGGCTTTGACTGCTTCTGTGTTTTGGAAGATAAAGTAGTTTTCGGATGAAGCGGCTAAGGCTTCGTTTAAGATCCGGGTTCGGTAAGCATCGGCGTCAGCTTCCGTTTGGATTGCGGTCGCTTTAGCCGTCGCGCTGTTAACGAGCGCCTCGTTTTGTGCTTTGTTGGTAGCTAAAAGGGCGCGGTTATTGGCTTCGTTTTCCAAGGTGATCGACTTGCTCTTCCCTTCGGCGGTCGCAATGGTTGCGTCCCGTTCCCGAGTGGCCTGCAAAAGCTTGTTCATTGAAGCTTGGATGTCAGCGGAAGGGTTAACTGAGTCGATGTTGACCCGGTCGACGTTCAACCCGTAACCGGCTGTAACGGAAGAAATTTCTTTAAACAACGCAGCGTTGATTTCTTGGGTCCCGTTCAAGACCTCGTTAAGTTCTTTGTTCCCAATGATGCCCCGTAAAGCGGCCCGGGTATCTTGAATCATACTCCGAACTGAGTCTTCGTTTTTAAATACGAAGTCTTCAATGTTGGTCACGTGGTATTTCAGTGAAATTTTAACTGAAATTTCGGCGTTATCCTTTGTGATCACAACTTGTTGATTCAAATCGACTGGTGTTTGTGCCGTGTTGACCGTAATAACGCGTGAAATGAATGGTTTGATGAAGTGGAAACCGGAACTCAAGACCCGCTCGAATTTACCAAAGGTTAAGACGACCCCCTGATTGGGTTGAGTAATGATGCGAATACTTGCAGTTAGGATCGCTACAACTAGTAAGATGATGATTAGCGCAATAATAATGGCTAGCATATTTTTAGTCCCCCTGTTGGTGGGGAACCACAATCTTAACAGTTAACCCGTGTGGTGTTGTCGCGACAACTTCCACTAAGTCCCCCACGTGTAACGAAGCCGTTGCTCGTAAGTTGTAATAAATCCCGTAAAAAGAAACACCATCGAGTAAATCAGCCAGTGTAATTGTGAACTGCTGGCCGATTAAACGCTCGTCTAGGTAGCCTTCAGACATGTGTATCCCCACCTTTATTGTGATGTATTCAGTATAATCGGTTTCTGCTAAAATTCATAGTCACAGACCGGCACGGCACTGTAACTATGAATTGGGGGGAGTTTGATTGAAAAACAGCCAATCAGCGGGTCTATTTATAGTATTAATCAATTATTTTATACAAAAAAACCTTCGTACGGGAATACGAAGGTCAAAAGGAGTAGGTCAACATATGACGGGGAATCATATGTTGATAAACTTGATGAGCGTTTATTCATATAAGCGGGGGGACGTTCACATGCCGCTCATCAAGCTGTTAAAGCTTTTACACTTTAACGGATTTCATTACTTTGGAGGAGTAAATGAAAAGAATGTTAATTATTATAGTAGCAACCTTGGAGGGGGATCCTTAATTGCTATGAGTAAACTATAACAACGAAATATGAAGAAAGTGTGTCGTGAATTTTTCAAAAGTAAGAATAATTTTTTAAACTAAACTGATTATCGCAAAATCAATAAATTAATTTTTAGATTCTTGATAACGGTCAGTGAAATATAATTTTAACAACCGATAATCTGAAAAACAGTTCTCGCTAAAATGTATTTATCAGTAGATAAAGTCTGCCAGAATAATATAATTCATCAAGCCGTACTTATTTTCTAGCCATAAAAAATAGGTGCGGATTGATGCTATCAGCTGATACTCCTAATAGCCGCATGAAACAAAACTACAAAAGGAGGTCTTTTATTGGAAATTAGTTCAAGGGATTAATTATATTAATAATATTTGATATTATCAATTGTTTTGATTATCTGGCGATTATACATATTTATTAATTTTTAGCTGAAAATTAAATTATTTTTGATTGCGAATGGGCGCGCAAGCTGACTATTGCCAGCCTACCTGAAGCCACTTATACTCTAGTTGTACACAATTAAGGTGCTTGCTATTTTTTGTTTCAGAGCAACGCCATTAATAGAAAGAGAAGTGGCATAAACATGAAAAAAGCAATGATTGGGTCCGCATTATTTAGTGTCGTAGTGCTGCTTGCGCCAATGAATGTTCAGGCGGCGGGAGATGGGACCACTACGGGTAATAGTGGTGAAACGAATGCGCAAATTACTTTTGAAGCAGCGAATACTAATATTGCACCAGTTAATCCTAATACGCCGAGTGAGACTGATACTACGAATCCTTCGACTAGCAACGTTACCCCAAATAAAGATTCTAAGGGGCCAGCATTGATTTATGTGACGCCCCAGATGACTTTTCAGGGTGCTGATAACAAGACGTTGATTGACTTATATCAAAATAAAAGCTATTTTGCAACGGTTAGTAAGGATCAACCTGCAGCGAAGTCGGCGGAACCGTTTGATTGGAACAGTAAGTTCGTCGTGGAAGTTGCGGATGGTCGGGGCGCCGCTGCTAAATGGAAAGTCAAAGTTGCCGGAGATAAATTAAAGGGCGGGACTACTCCGGATACGATTGAAAACGCGACGATGACTTGGCCGCAAGCCATTGTTAAAAATAGCAGTCAAGGTGATCTCAGTGCGAAAGTTTCCAAGGATTTGACAATCAACCTGGGTGATAATGCGCAAGATATCTTAGTGGCAAGTCAAGGCGTGGGGGCCGGGGTTACGGCTGCGCAATTCAATCCTAGTGATATTAAATTAAATATTCCCGTTAATTCGGCAAAGCCCGAAGCTTACAAGACGACTTTACATTGGACGTTGGCGGATGAGCCGCAAAGTTAAATTAGACTAAAAAGGTGGTCAACTGAGCCACCTTTTATACATAAGGTCGCAGTGCAAGGGGTAAAAAATGCAAAAAATAAAACGATTTTGGGGAATCGTCAGTTTAGGTATTGGCGTTGTGATGGGATTAGTGAGTGGTCAGGTGGGTTACGCCGCATCCACTAATCCGGAAAATAATATTGGGTTTAGTGTCTCCGCTCAGTTACCGAGCAATCAATTGAAAACGGGACAATCGTACTTTGACCTCAAGATGCAATCGGGACAGAAACAGACGCTTAAAGCGGTTATTTATAATAGCACTAAGCGAGATATTAAAGTTCGAACGAATATTCATACGGCTTATACGAATCAAAATGGGGCGATTGAGTACATTACGGCGGCGAAAACGTTTGATCCTTCATTGAAGTTTTCGTTAGCTAAGTTAACGAAAATTGATGGGAACGCTGTTGTTACGGTACCGGCGAATGGCACCAAGACGGTCACCGCCAAAGTTAAAATGCCAACGACCGACTTTCAAGGGGTTCTATTGGGTGGTTGGAATTTTGAAAAAGTTGACGAGCAAGTCACCGGCAACGTTGACGGCGCCATGAACGTGCGTAACCAGTATGCTTACATGATTGCCATGAAGTATACGTTGGGAAAAGTACCCGCGCCGAAACTAGTGTTAGCGCAAGTTAAGCCGGGAATCGACCATGGCCATCAGACCATCTTTCCGATATTACGAAATGTCTCAGCGGTCATCGTGCCTAAGCTAACTTTGAAGACTAAAATTACTGACCGCAAAACTGGTAAAACCGTTAAGCAGGTAACCAAGCGTGATGTCAGGCTGGCACCGAATTCAGTCTTTAGGTACCCAATTTTAATGGCGCCGGAGCAATTAGCTGCCGGGCACTACCATTTGAAAATGACTGCTAAAAATCAGCAGGGTCACTGGACATTCGAAAAAGATTTTGATATCACGGCTAGTGCCGCGGAAAAATATCGGCGTGCGTCAAACGAACATCGCGAAATCCAGCCAATTTGGTTAGTTGCGTTGGGGGTTCTAGGCACGTTGATTTTTGGGGCGGTCATTGCTTTGATTATTTTAATTATTCGTAGACATCGACAAGCAAAGTAATTGGCGTGGACATGGATAGGGGGAGTCAGCGAAGTGGTTGAATGGAAATGGAACAAGTGGGGAAGCTTATTTAGTGTTCTATTTTTAGGGTTACAACTGGGCATGACACTTAATGTGCAAGCTGCCGGTAATTCGGATGGGTTTGAAAGTGTGATGAGTAGCAGCCAGTATTTTAAACCAGCTGAAAATACCGATAATCCAATATTAAACGGCGTGCCACTTGGTGAACATGACATTGAATTACGAACATCTGCGGTTCTTAGTACACTTACCGCAGATCACGTTGTTGATGGTCGAGTAACAACACAAACGACGCAAATCAAGTTTCTTGTGAAAGGCCGTGCTGCGCTGGCCCAAGATAATCACAATAGGATTACGAACGCACGGTTATCCTTGATGACCGGTGATGGTAAACAACAGCCAGTTACCGCAATTTTCACTAAAGAAGTCTATTCTGGTAGTGATACGAGTGTTTCTTTACAAAAATGGGATAGTTATGTTGTAAATGTTGATTTTTCAAAACTAAGCACACTTTTACCATTGCACGTTGGGTATCAATTAAGAACCACTCAGGATCCGAATCACTGGAGCTCCTATTACTTTGGAACTTTAACCACTGATGGAATCTTGGCAAAACCGACTATTGATGATGGTTTGAAGCCGGACAGTACGCAAGTTACAGGAACTGGGATACCCGGTAGTGTGATTCGAAGTGATATTAGCGATGCAACGGCGGAAGTGGGTGCTAATGGAAAATATACGTTAAATTTAAGTTCAGACTTAAAAGACCATTTGTTGGCAAAGCCTGAAATAACCATTACGCAACACAATCAATTTGGTGACTTTTCCGAAGCGTCGCAAAAGCAACTGAAAATGTCCAAAGCTGAAAATAATCCGGCCTTCCATATTGAAGATAATTTATCTTATCCTGAAGGAACGACGGATGCTGAGGTCATGGACGATCTGCGCAAGCGCCTTGAAATCCAAGTTGATGATGAGCAGTTGAAAGTGCAGTATGAAAGCCCGCAGAAGAACCTCGCCGCATTTATTAATTCACAGGCGTGGGGAACGACGATTGCGATTCCAATTTATGCCAAGAGCCCTGGTTATATTCAGTCCAACGATATTATTGTGAAGATTACTAAAAAGATGGAGAACGTCATTTTTACGAACCAGAAATCTAATCTTTATTTTCCTAATCAACCACTGCCGTTAAGTAATGCTTTGATTTGGTCGAATGATGTTTGGAAACTGTCGGTCGTTGATAGCCGGGTCATTGACCAAAAGCCGTGGACGTTAACGGCAATTGCAACAAAGTCGACTAAGAACAGTGACAAGCAAGATTTGAGCCCTTACTTGTGGTATGCTGATGGGCCGCGGCAACTGCCGTTAAATCAACTTGTAACGATCTTAGATTCACAGAATACGAAGCCGGTTAGCGACGTTGACGGGTCTAAAGTGTATGAACAAACCTTTGATAAATCGCATGACAGTGGAATTGTCATAAAAGCCAATCCCCAAATGTCAACGGGGGCTTATGAAGCCACGATTACGTGGACCTTACAAATGGGACCATAGATTAATCTTGAACGATGATCTCAGCTAGTTAGTAGCGAATCATCGTTTTTTGTTTTGAAATTAATTAATATGGACACAACGACCCATTAAAATTGCGTAAGAATTTTTGTTAACGTTTCCATCAACCTAGCAATTTTAATTAGAGCGTGTAAAATTGAAGTGGTAGAACGTATTCATAATGATTAATAGAGGAGTGTTTACATGAACGAACAAGCATGTACCACCATTTTAGTTGGGAAAAAGGCGACCGTGGACGGTTCCACGATCATTGCCCGTAACGACGATACTTTTATGCCGATTACGCCACAAAAGTTCATCGTTCACCCAGCAGTTCACGGGCGGCACGAAACGCTGACTTCTGGTAAGAACGGTTTTACTGCACCACTACCAGAAGACGGTTATCGTTACCAAGCCGTTCCAAACATCGAAGTTGCCGCAAAGGGTGTCTTTGAAGAAAACGGCTTTAACGAAAAGAACGTTGGGGTTTCTTCAACCGAAAGTGTTTATGGTAACGAACATACTCTGACGTTCGACCCATTTATTAAAAACGGTTTAGCAGAAGACTCATTACCAACGATGCTGACACCATTTATCGATTCCGCTCGTGGTGGGGTTGAATACTTGGGCAAATTAATTGCTAAGTACGGCTCACCTGAAGGTAACGGGGTCCTCTTTAACGATAAAAACGATGTTTGGTACATGGAAATTGTTACCGGTCATCACTGGGTCGCACAACGGATTCCTGACGACGCGTACGCGGTTGCCGCAAACCAAGTTGCCATCCAATGGGTCGACTTCAATGATCCCGACAACTTTATGTGGTCCGAAGGCATTCAAGGATTCGTTGAAGAAAACCACTTGAATCCAGATAAGGAAGGTTTTAACTTCCGTCATATTTTCGGAACGGATAATGAAAAAGACCGTCACTACAACACCCCACGGGTTTGGTACGGTCAACATTACTTCAATCCAGAAATTGAACAGGATCCTCAATCTAGTGAATTACCATTCATTTGCCACGCTGACAAGAAAATTTCCGTTGCCGATGTGGAATATGTCTTAGGGTCACACTACAACGAAACGAAGTACGATCCATTCTTGAACACGCCGGAAGCCAAAAAGTTCCGTCCAATTTCAATGAACCGGACCCAAAACTCACACGTGATGCAGATTCGTAACGACGTGCCCGAAGAACAAAGTGCCATTATGTGGATGACCTTTGGGACACCAGCATTTGCACCATTCTTACCATTCCACGCCAACGTTTCTGAAACTGATCCTAGTTTCGCCAACACGCCATTGAAGTACGATATTAAGAGTGCTTACTGGTTATATCGGACCGTTTCAATGATGACGGAAACCCACTACGCTGATTTTGTTCAAGATAACATTGATTACTTGAAAGAATGCCGCATCGAATTGGGCCAATTTGTTGCTGAAACCGATAAAAAAGCAGCTAAGTTGTCTGGTGATGAATTGACGGCCTTCTTAACGGAACAAGACAAAGTCATGGTTGCGAAGATGCGTGATAAAGCCCAAGACTTCATCGGCGCCTTAGTTACCAAGGGCTTAACGCTTTCGAAGTTAACTTATAACGTTGATATCAACCTTTAAACTTTCGCGTTCGGGACGTAAGTGTGTATAATTAAGGTACCAATCCTAAGGAGTTGATCGATATGGATGAAAACGTTCTTTTTAATCCAGGCGATGCGATTTCAGAATCTCACGATTTTAATCAAGCGCTCCGGAGTGCCGATATTTATAATGCACAGCACGGTCGTAAGCGTGGGCTACTAATCGCACGGCCGTTGGAAGAAGATCATGGCTATTCGGTGTTTTACGCGGATGATTTGATTGCAGCGGATGGTTCTAAGCCGGACGCACGCAGATACCACGTAGAAAAACGAATTCCCAAAGAATAACGCAATCGTTTTACAAGTAACGGAACGACTCTTAACGGAGCCGTTCTTTTTTAAACTAATAGTAACCCGCTATATTGAAAATGGGTTACTATTAGTTTAAACTGTTAGTAATTTATAAAAGGGGTGTGCGGGGCATGACGAATCAGCAGCAAATTAAGCACTTAACACAGACCGCGATGGTCACGGCACTAATCATTGTTTTAGGCTTCTTTCCGGGTATTCCGGTGGGCTTTATTCCGGTACCAATTATTTTACAAAATATGGGGATCTTTTTAGCAGCCGAATTATTAGGACGCAAATACGGCACGGTTGCCGTGGGGCTGTTTCTAGCTTTAGCCGCGTTGGGATTGCCGATTCTATCGAGTGGTCGCGGTGGTGCCGCGGTCTTTGTCGGTCCAACGGGCGGCTACTTAGTCGCATGGTTACTGGCGCCAGTCTTAATCGGCACCTTATTGCAACGGACGCACGCCGCGGAAACACAAAACTGGTGGCGAGAGTTACTGATCGTTTGGATTGCCGGAATTGGGTTCATCGACATCGTTGGGGCTGTCTGGTTGGCCATTCAGTCGAACATGGCTTTGCCCGCCGCATTACTCTCCAACTTAGCGTTTGTTCCGGGCGATTTGATCAAGGGGGCACTAGCCGTCGTGATTGCCCGCCGCGTCCGTAGTGTCGTTGACTTTGGCATTCCGGTTTAGGAGGGAAAAATGATGGTCGTATCAACAAAGAAAAAAATTTTAACGACGTTAATGGCCCATCCCGACGAATGGCTGTCTGGGGACCAGCTGGCGCAACAAGTCGGCATTAGTCGCGAAAGTGTCTGGAAAGCCATTAACGGGTTACGTAAACGGGGCCACCAAATTGCGAGTCGTAAAAACCGGGGGTATCAGTATGCGGGGAGCCAACAACTGGATGAGTTGGCAATTCAAGTCGCGGCTGGCACGGATTTTGACGGCGTGATTCAGGTGACTGACCAAACGACCTCAACGCAGGACTTGGCAAAGCAATTTTTAAGCCAGCACGCGCAACCGCAGTTGGCCGCCTTTTTTGCCAATCAGCAGACGGCCGGCTACGGTCGGTTAGGGCGGTCATTTTATTCACCTAGTCAAACGGGATTATATTTTAGTTTAGTTTTACCTAATCCTAGTAACGACTTGTCGCGGGTTGGTTTGCTGACCACCAGTGTCGTTGTCAGTGTTGTGAAGGTGTTGCAACGCTTTTTCCCAACTCAAGGTTTTGGGATGAAATGGGTCAACGACATCTTTTTAAATAATCACAAGGTTGGTGGAATCATTACCGAGGCGAGCATGGAATTAGAATCAACTTCGGCGTCCGCCTTTATTGTCGGTGTCGGCTTAAACCTAACGACCGCAACGTTTCCGCGGGAACTAACGGCCATTGCTCAGGGGATTGACCCTCAAGCAAATGTGGACCGCAACCGGCTAGCGGCGGCCTTACTCAGCGAACTAGTTGCGGCTTATCAGCAATACCCGACGACCGCGTTTTTACCTTTTTACCGGGATAAGTCGGTGGTACTTGGCCGTGCAGTGACGTTGCAAGTCGGACAACGAACGGTTAACGGAATGGCGTCCGCCATTGATGATCAGGGTGGGTTAGTCTTGAAGTTACCTAATGGTCAGCACCAAAGTTTTACAAGTGGTGAAGTGACGCGAATGCGTCAAGCTTAAATTGCACTCAGATAAAAAGACCCGTCAGAAATTCAAACTTTCTGACGGGTCTTTTGGTATTAGTAGCTTAATTTTTAAAGGTTACCGGTACTTTTTAGCCGCTTTTCTAAGAGGTAAGCGTCCATGTAACCGAAGGATAATTCGACAACTTGGTCAAGTTCAATTAACGTGCCAACGTGGTTGATTTGATTTTCTTCATCCACGCTGTAGAAAATGAAGTGGCCGTTTGTGATGGCCCCGGGATAACCGGTCATCGCTGGCAACATTGGATTTTCAGTCGTTAAGTGGACCAGGTTATTGAAGGTGCCCGATTGACGTAAAATTGCTTCGAATAAATCGGTCGTCGCGTCGAATAGGCGTTCATTGTTCAAAACGGGTTGAACGTCCAGTTCGTATTGCCGGTTTAATTCAATGAACCCGCGCATGGTTTGCAAGTAGTCGGATTGAATCGTGACGGACTCAATTAACGACTGCCGGCAAAGTGTGTAGCCACCGAACTGGCCGGTCATGTCGATTAAGTTTAATAAGACGCTATCGCTATTGAGGGCGTTAACAAAGCCGACGAAGAACATGTCAGAGCCGTCCGCTGAGCGAATCGTGATCAGCTGATGTTTCTGTTGGGCCTGTTTCAAAGTTTCGGCGATTGCAGCTTTGCCGGAAATTTTGATGGCATCTTCGTGCTGGTACTTCGTTTTAACAAAGGTACTTTCTAATAGTAGTTCGTTACCACGAAATTCGATAATTTGAACCGCGTCAAGGTCTAACGACTGCGTGTCGTTGTGGCGGAAGTTGAACTTATCGAACATTTTAAAATCAAAATTTGTTGAATTAATGTTGGTGACTTGGCCTTCAATGTACTTATCGTTATTGGCCAAGACGAGTAGGACGACTTGCTGGCTAGCCACCGCTTTGCCCATGATTTGGGATAAAGCAGCGTGCCGGTCATCTAAGTGGAGTGGTTCTTGTGGCACTGAATTCAGACGCTCTGCCGCGGCGTTCTCCAGTCGAAACGCCATGTTGTCTAAGTCTTCACTCATCATTTCGACTTCGTCAATGACGTCGTAACGCATAAAAACGGCGCCGTCCTGTACCCCGGCGTCATCGTAAGTGTTCATGACCACGCCATCGGGTGCCAGACTATCGATATAACCGGTATAAACCACTTCGCTATTAGCCTGATAAAGATTGATGAGGTGGGCTTGTTTTGCTGCTACTTGCAGGTCTTCCATAATTGTACTCATCGTGTCTAACCCCCTTAAGTTTGTATGCTTTATCATAGCACTTTTTGGCTAATTGCCGGTACTTTTAGTCACCTGCGGCCTGGTTTGGTAAGTGACTAAGCTTGCAATATATCTAAAAGATATATATACTAAAGCACGCGAAAGATAGGTGACAATGGACGATGTATGAACTTTTTATTCTTGGCCAGCTGATGGATCACCCGATGACCGGGTATCAACTGCGCAAAGCGCTGACTAGCGTGGTTGGTCAGGAGCTAACGATCAGTTTTGGAGCGCTCTACCCCTTGATGGATAAGTTAGCTGCGGCGGATTTACTGACAATGGATTTCAAGCGCACACCAAGTAAACGACCGCAAAAGCTTGCGACGATTACGGCTCGTGGTCAAAAACGGTTTCGCACGCTAGTCCTAGCACCCGTAGCGCTCAATAAGCAAACCCAATTGACTTTTCAGATGAAGGTCAATTTTTTACATTTGCTGACGATGGCGGAACGCGGCATGGTACTAACGGATTTTCAACAATTTATCAGTGGTCAGCTAACCCGCTTGGCGAGCCAAGCAACGCATATTCATCATAATCCCAATATGTTAGTGGCTGATATTCAAGACGCGTTATTGGTGAACGACTTGCAACGCGTACGGGCGCAGGCCCAATATGACTGGGTGACCCGACGATTAGATCATATGGAACGGGAGAAATATAAAATATGAAAAATACAGCTTTTGCGACGGACCCGCAAATCCAAAAGCACCGCTGGTGGATTTTAGTGGCGGTCTGCCTATTTACCTTTATGTCGACGCTGGACGGAAGCATTGTTAATATTGCGTTACCAGTGATGAGTAAGGACCTAGGCATACCGATGAATCAAGCGGAATGGGTCGTTTCGATTTATTTGATCGTGATTTGCGCACTACTGCTATTATTTGGAAAATTAGGCGATACCTTAGGTAAGATTCGAATCTTCAAAATTGGCTCCGTTCTATTTACGGTGGGGTCGTTGCTGGCAGGATTTAACTCTGGGCTAACCTTGCTGCTAGTCTCACGGGCCGTTCAGGCGGTGGGTGCAGCCATGACGATGAGTACGAATAACGGGATTATTACCGAAGTGTTCCCATTTAAAGAACGCGGGCGCGCACTTGGGATGATTGGGTCCTTCGTTGCGCTCGGAAGTATTGCTGGTCCTGGGATTGGTGGCTTAATTCTAGCCCACTTAAGTTGGGGCTATATTTTCTGGATCAACATTCCAGTTGGCATTGTTGCCATTATTTTAGGCGCTATTATCTTACCAAAAGACGTGACTACGACGGCCCAACCGCTGGATAAACTTGGCTCCGGATTGTTCGCCGTCTTGATGGTGACGCTGTTTGCGGGGATCTTCATTGGACAAGAGATTGGGTTTGCGAAACCCGTCATTCTATTGTTGTTTGCGGTATCTGCCATTATCTTGGCCGCCTTTATCCGGGTGGAATTACACCATGATAATCCAGTATTAGCGTTGAAGTTGTTCAAAAATGCGCAGTTTAGTATCAGTATTCTCTGTGCTTTGTTGATTTTTATAGCTAACTTTTTCTTCAACGTTATCGCGCCGTTTTATTTGGAAAACGCGCGGGGCTTAGCGGCTAATTATGCGGGCTACGCATTAATGACGTTCCCGATTGTCCAAGTCATTGTGGCGCCGATTGCAGGGGCGGTTTCGGATAAAATTGGCCCAGAATTGTTAACGTTTATTGGATTGATTTTGATTTCAATTAGCCAGATTGGTTACATGATGGCCAACTTAGCGACACCGTTATGGATCTTCATGGGCTTTATCGGTCTCGTTGGTTTTGGGAACGGAATCTTCATGGCGCCGAACAACTCGATTGTGATGAGTTCGGTACCGGTCAAAGACCTTGGCGTTGCCGGCGGGATTAACGCGTTGGCGCGTGAACTGGGAATGATTATTGGTATTTCGGCTGCGACGACCGTGCTGTTCTCAGCGATGAGTCGTTCAGCGGGGTACAAAGTCACGTCGTACTTACCAGCTCATCCGGAAATCTTCATCTCCGGGATGCGTGTGGCCTTTATGGTGTCACTGGTAATCTGTTTGATTGCGACGGCGATTACCGGGATGCGACTGTTTAAACGGCAACGTGCTTAAAATTAATGGCTAAAAAAGACACTTCAGAAAATTTCTGAAGTGTCTTTTTGATTGAATGCTAACCCTTTAAGTAACCGTAACTCCCTAAAATAACGAGGATGTAGCCGGCGACAATAATCAGTGACAACAACATGCCACTGCCTTGCTTAAAGCCGCGCGACTGACAAAAGTTTAAACAACTACTCGTTACAACGGTGAGCGTTACCCCAATGAGAATGACGCTAAGTAATTGACCCCAACGACCAAATAGAGCACAACCAATCCCAACAATCGTCAAAAGAATAATCACCAACCAGCGTTGGCGCGTCGCTAATTGTCGTCGCATGTTTGATCCCACCATCTAAATAGTTAATGTGTTGAATGTTCTGTTTAGTAAAATTTTAACATTGACAGTAGACTTTTTCCAGTCGTTTCAGGGAATTCGCGGGTTAATCTAGTATTCCTATGCACGTTTTTCTTGTTTTTGATCGGCTTGATGGGCTAAAACGTCATCGAAAGCGTGGAACTTTTCAATAATGGTGTCGGCAGAGGCTTGAAATTTAGTTTCTTCATCATCAGTCAATGCTAACGTCGTGACACTTTCAACACCGTCTTTACCGATGATGGCCGGTTGTCCAATGTAGGTTTCAAAACGGTCGCTGTAAGCAGATACCGGGCAGGCGAGGCGGGCGTTAGCGAAAACGGCTTCGCTAAGTTTAACCGCGCAGGTCGCGATAGCAAAACTCGTGTAGCCCTTCCCAGAGTGAACCGCCCAGCCACCGTGGCGTGCTTCAGCTTCTAGCGCGTCTAAATCGAGGTCGTGGGTCTTAGCTAGTTCAGTGATTGGAATCCCGTTGACTTGGACGGTGGACCAGGCGCTGAATTGGGATTCACCGTGTTCGCCGTAAACGTAGCCGGTCACGTTTTTAGGATCACAGTCGAAGACTTCGGACACGACCTTTTGCATACGAGCTGTATCAAGAAAGGTCCCCGTGCCGAAGACTTGTTGCCGGGAGAGCCCGGTTGCACGTTGGAAGTAGTGGGTAATGGCGTCACACGGGTTCATTGTATCAATGACGACACCGTTAAAGCCCGTTGCTTTAACTTTTGGCGCAATGTCTTGAACGATTTTACGAGTGTATTCGAATTCCGCCCACCGGTTGCCCGAAGCGTGATCTAGCGCGTGGATGTTGCCACTAGTGATGAAAAGGATATCTGTATCCGTTAGTTCTGAGTAGTCGTTAATTTTGATAATGGTTCGGCTATCCAAACGCGCCTGAGCATCTTGTAAGTCCAGTTGTTCAGCCCGGGCCTTTCCAACGTTCGTATCAATCAAAATCAATTCATCAGCGATTCCTTTACAGACAAGGGTATAAGCAATGGTGGCGCCAACGTGGCCCACACCGATAATGGCATATTTTCGCATAAACAAAGCCTCCAATTTTATTATTAAGACTATATCTAATAATCTAATCATTCTTTAATAATGGTGACAAGTTTACAGCGGTGACCGGGCATCGTCAATCAATGAAAAGGGTTACGTTTTAAAAACGTTATTTTCTTAATGGAAAGGGCGGTATCACCCGTTTACTCCGATTAAGTGCTTAAGATAACAAGTAAAATAGCGATTGTTACAAAAGATGACATTAATTTGTGGAAAGTCACTAAATTAACGCTGAAAATCGTGAAGGTTGAAAAAAATGAGCCTAAATATTAAAAAATTTTAGGTTTATTTGATTAGTAATGTTATAATTTCTGACATCAAGTGGTATAGATTGGAGTTGTTATTATGAATGCAGCAAACTCAACGTTTTTGATTCTTTCCAGCATATTGGTTTTCTTCATGACGCCCGGTTTAGCCTTTTTCTACGGTGGGTTAGTTTCTAAACGTAACGTTGTTAATACGCTATTGTCAGTATTTATGATTTGTGGGTTAGCGATTATTTTATGGTTGGCAGTTGGCTATTCGTTGTCGTTTTCGGGGAATGCTTTTGGCGTTGTTGGTGATTTAAAAGCGGTGTGGTTACACGGTGTTGACCTGACTGGGTTGACGCCAACGAAAATTACTAATGGGTTGTACCTCATTTTCCAAATGATGTTTGCGATTATTACACCCGCTCTGTTCGTGGGTGCCGTAGTTGGCCGCATTCGGTTTAAATTTCTATTATCATTTATTATCTGTTGGTCGGTATTGATCTATTACCCAATGGTGCATATGGTTTGGGATAACGGGTTCCTAGCCAACCTAGGGGTTATCGACTTTGCTGGTGGGACGGTGGTCCACATTAACGCTGGGGTGACCGCGCTAGTCTTGTCGATTTTCCTTGGCCCGCGGCGTAAGTTCGGTCAGGACACCGAAGCGCATTATAACGTGTTGTGGGTGTTGTTAGGTACTGCAATTTTGTGGATTGGCTGGTATGGCTTTAACGCTGGGTCCGCGTTGGCGATGAATGACATTACCGTTCAGGCCTTTCTAACGACGACGGTGGCGACCGCAACGTCAATGATGACGTGGATGGTTATTGAAATGATTACCCGGGGCAAGCCAACACTTGTGGGTGTCTGTACCGGAACGTTGTGCGGTTTAGTTGGGATTACGCCGGCTTGCGGGTACGTCACGATTTCGGGGGCGTTCTGGATCGGATTACTGGCGACCTTTGCGAGTTACGGGTTCATCAGCCTGATTAAACCGCGGTTAGGAATTGACGACGCGCTTGATGCGTTTGGTTGCCACGGCGTTTCTGGGATTGTCGGAAGCATTTTGACCGGGTTATTTGCCAGTAAGCAGGTCAACAGTTCGATTGCCCAAAGTGGCTTGTTCTACGGGGGTGGCTTTAAATTATTTGGCCTACAATTGCTAGCTACGGCCTTTACGATCGCATTTACCGCAGCGATTTGTACGATCATTATTGTTGGCTTGCGACGAGTCGTTAAGATGCGCGTTGACGAGCAGGAAGAAGCACTGGGACTCGATCAAGGTGAACACGGTGAAGTAGCCGATTACACGGTTCCAATGAGCAAGGAATTGAGTAGTATGCAGGCACATAGTGAAGAGTTCAAGGGGCAGCTGTCACAGTTGTTGAATCATCAGGAACGGTTCCGATGAAATGAAGAGCGGAACAAACTGTCTTTTACCCCACGTTTCTACTATAAAAATAGAGCCCCATTCAAGTTCGTCGTTAAAACGGACAACTTGAACGGGGCTTTTACTATGGTACAAATGATTATCAACTTAGAATAACTGGTTAACCGTTTGATTTTCCGCGTCACCTAACAAGGCGTTAGAAACTAACCGGTCGAAGTAAGACGTTTCAACAACGCCGGCGAGTGCGGACAGCTCCGCGTTGAGTTTGTGTAAATTGTCATAGCTTGGAAAATGACAATCAATGAGTAAGTTACCATTATCGGTAAGGGTGAAACCGTCGCGGTTAGTTGCGGTACGAATGGTTGCTTGACCACCCAACTCGCTGATGGTCCGCATGGCTAATGATAAGCCGGCGGGCAGCACTTCTAAGACGAGCGGCGTCTTCGTATCAAACTGATCGACGAGACGTTCTTGCATGGTTAGTAGCCAGTATTCGTCTGCTAAACTGGCAATGATTTTTTCGTTAGCGTGGATGCCTCCGCCACTTTTCAGCGCGTTGCCGTGGTGGTCCAGCTGGTCGCAACCGTCAAAAGCGATGTCGATGCGGTCACAGTACTGCGTATCGATGACGGTATAGCCTAGAATGGTCGCAAGTTGCCGGGTCGTGGGTGAGGGGGTGACCACGGTAATGTCGTTGACGTGATTGGCCGCTTCCTTCACGAGTTCACCAACGGTCGTTCCGCCACCGAAACCGACGACCATCTGTGGTTTGATGAGTGTCAGCGCCCGTTGCACAATGGCTTGTTTAATATTTTCCATGATTGTTCCTCCAATGTTAGACACTAGTTATGATTAGTTTTATGATAGCACGCCGGTTGACGGATAACGTAATTAACTAACAGGTAAAATGGAAGTTAATGCGTTTCAACTCTGAAAATGGTACTTTCGAATACGAGTTTCAGGCAGTGAGTCGGTAGAATTAAACCGTTGATGGCAACCTTCGTTGTGGCGGAAGAAGGTTACAAGCAATGAGCAGAGAGAGAAGCTTTAAGTTAAGTTTAACTGTATTAGCCGTGTTGGTTGGGATAGGATTTACACCGATGACGAATGCCGGCGCGTCAGCAACGCCGTTTGCCCGTAATCGTTGGCCGCGGGCCCGGGTCACTTATGTGATTCAGGGTGCGCATTATGACCGCTCCGTTTATGGGGCGGCCATTCGCGCTTGGAACCGAACGGGACAGTTTAAGTTTGTCGCGGGGACAAGGGCGCATCATCAATTGACGCTCACCACGAGTAATGCGACAACCGGGGAATATTATCAGTTAGCGGGAATCACGTTTATGACTGGCTATAATAACGGTTATTACACGCAGGGACTCGTCAAGTTGTTGACGCGTAATTTCTGGACCTATCGTTACAGTTATTGGGATGAAGTCCACGTTGCGGAACATGAATTGGGGCATTGTATGGGGCTTCAGCATAGTACGGATAGGCGCAGCGTTATGTTGGCCGACAATCGCTATAATGGGATTAGTCGGGCAGATATTGCGGCGGTTCGATTACGTTATCGGTTACCAGTTGGCGAACTTTGAATTTTAAGTTGGTCATCACACGGGGTTGCCATCGATATCAGTGGGTATGACCGACCCCACTTTGGTTTTTAAACCAAGGTCGTACCCTGGGGCTGTGACGAACTGCCACGGCCCTTTTTATGTACTGAAATTGTACGATTGACGCGGATTCTGGGGGCTAACGGATCAAATGTTGATTGGGTTAAGATTGACACTCGTTTAAAGTAATTCTAAACTGAGGGTAGCGTGTAAAGCGCTATCAGTATTCTGTTCACAAGTATTTGAGGTTTAGAATTTTAAGGGGATGTCAACATGGCAAAAAAAGTCTATACTGATTATTTTTTTGATGAACCAGCTTACAATACACACGACGGTGGCTATATTCCGCTAGTCACGCCTAAAACGGCCCCACAACCGTTGGCAATTCCGCCGCTGTTGAAGCCGGATAAGCAAACGGCAACGGACGATTATTACACCGTCAAAGCCCAAGCCAGTGAAACACAATTTTTACCTGGCAAGAAGACGAAGACCTGGGGTTACAATGCGGGTTTCTTAGGCCAAACGATTGTTTTTCGTAATGGCAAAAACACACATATTGATTTAAAAAATGCGTTACCAGAATTAACGACTTTCCACTGGCACGGCTTGAACGTGCCTGGGCCAATTACCGATGGTGGCTGTCACGCACCGGTTTATCCGGGCGAAACGAACCACATTGATTTTAAGGTCCATCAACCAGCCGCAACCATTTGGCTTCACGCCCATCCATGTCCATCCACAGCGACCCAAGTTTGGAAAGGGTTAGCTGCGATGGTCATCATTAAAGATGACGTCGAAGACCAATTACCATTGCCACGTAATTACGGGGTCGATGATATTCCGTTGGTTTTACAAGACCGTGAATTCCACGAAAATAATCAATTCGATTATAAAGCGGACTACGATCCAGACGGTGTGCAAGGTCATACGGCACTAGTTAACGGGACCGTTAACCCGTACTTTGATGTCACCACACAACGGGTTCGGTTACGGATCTTGGATGGTTCTAACCGGCGTGAATGGCGTTTACACTTTGACGATGATTTGGCCTTTGCTCAAGTCGGGTCCGACGGCGGCATTATGCCAGAACCCGTCTACATGACAAAAGTTATGTTGACTTGTGCGGAACGTGACGAATTAGTCGTTGACTTTGGCAAGTACCAACCCGGCGATGAAGTCACATTGATGACTGATGATACGCCACTATGCCACTTCCGAATCAAAGCTTTTGAACCAGATGACACCAAGTTACCTGACCATCTAGTTGATATTAAGGACGAAGCACCAACCCCTGGTTTACCCGTTCGTAAGATCACGATGGATGGGATGGACGAACAAGTTGCCATGGATGGTAAGAAGTTCGACATGCAACGGATCGATGCCCGTCAAAAAGTTGGCGACGTTGCTATTTGGGAAATTCGGAATACGAATAGTACCAAAAACGGGATGGTTCACCCGTTCCACGTTCATGGGACGCAATTCCAAGTATTGGCCAGAAATGACGGTCCAGTCTATCCTAACGAACATGGCCTGAAAGACACGGTTGGCGTCAACCCTGGCGAAATCGTGCGGATCAAAGTTAAGTTTGAATTGACTGGGGTCTACATGTACCACTGCCACATCATTGAACATGAAGATGGCGGGATGATGGCTCAAATCGAATCTTATGATCCGGATCATCCAAAGACGTATCATTTAATGGATATGGAAACCTTACGGAACGCCTTTGCTAAAGAAAAGGGCGTTAAACCGGAAGATGTTTGGATGCCCGGCTGCTAAAAATTGAATGTGTGATTGATTCTCAAGTTTACTAATTAACCGGTATACTAGTGATGAGGATCAGACGGCTGGTTAACGTCTGAGTTGACCGGCCGTTTTTTTAGTAGGGGAGGGATTTAGATGCAAATTATTGCAACGATTATGGCTGTGTTGGTCGCCTTAGAACATTTCTTTATTTTATGGTTAGAGATGTTTAATGCGAATAGCGATATGGCCGCAAAGGCATTCGGGGTACCGCGGGATTTATTAAAGATGCCAGAAGTTCAAACCTTGTTTAAAAATCAAGGCTTATACAACGGCTTCTTGGCAGTGGGAATTTTATTCAGTTTATTCATCATGCCAGCAGCGGCAAGTGCCGGGGCGACGCTATTTTTCTTAGCCTGCGTACTCGTTGCCGCGGTTTACGGCAGTGCGACGGCTAGCAAGTCGATCATTGTGGTGCAAGGCTTACCCGCATTGATTGCGTTTATTTTAGTCTACTTGGCATAAAAAAGAGTGCGAAAAAAGGCGAATAGGTTGTGAGCATTAACGTGAAATCAATGATTATTCCTGGGTTTGGAATAATTGCTGATTTTGGGTTAAGCGGAGCAAACTGCCTTTTTTCACACGTTTCGACCATAATAATAGAAAAACGCCGTTCAGAAAATTATTTTGAACGGCGTTTTTCTATGAAATGATTTAAATTTTACATTAGACGCGTCCGATAACCTGCGTCTTTGCGGTAGCCAGGACGTGGCCGGCGATGGCATCGTGAAATTCGTTGAGCCAGTAACCGGATTGCAAAGGCAATTCAGTATCTAATGCGAATAATTTGAATGAATAGCGGTGATCTTTGTCGGGCGGGTACGGGCCAACATAGTGTTGGCTAACTTTTGGATCGGTTTCGCCAACGTAACCCCCGGCAGTTGAATTATTGCCCTGGATCATTGGAATGGCGCCCGTTTGGCTGGCGTTTTCCGGAATTTGAGTGGTCGTCGCTGGGATGTTTGCGGCAATCCAGTGAATCCAAGTAAAACCACCGACCGGAATGGCGTCGTGGTCGACGAATGTAAATGCGAGTGAATGAGTTCCCGCTGGTACCCCACTGATGTTAATTGGAAACGAAATGATGGGGTGGCCTTTATACGTTTGTGCGGGCACAGCTTGTTTGGAATACAGCGCGGCTAGCGCACCGTCAATAGTCGGAATCGAAACTTGCATGTGGCAACCTCCTTAATTGTTATCTTAATTATAACGCTAATAGGTGCCGTCGTAACACGGGGTCAACCGCATAGAGGTATAGACCGTAACGGCCACGTTTCATCAAGACGTTAATTGAGTTAAAGATGATCTGTTGCTGCAACGGTTCAAGATTACCGAGGTCTGACCGCTTTTTGAAAGCCTCTTGGTCTTCGTAACGTTCCGGACGAACGATGACTTGGTCGTGTGCCTCGTCATAGCCGACGGAAGGCCCTAAAATAACGCCGGCGTAATTGAGGTCAAATCCTTGAATCGTGTAGATTGACCCCACTTCATCGAGGGTCTCTGGCCGTAACGCCCAGGGCTCATCCGTCAAATTGACTTTATCCCAAGACAGCTTGAGCTGTCCCGCCGTCACGTACCACGTGCCGTGATTAACGACGTACGGAAAGTCGGCGGTGGCAATCATTCTAGACAGCCCAACTTGCTGATCTTGTTGCCGAATTTGATCGTACATGGGCTGACCGTCAGCGAAGATCTGTAAATCAAAGTTGGCATCGGTCGGTTTAGGAAGCAGCTTTCCTTGGGTGAAGCCGTCGATCCAATTGATGACTTGGTCGTTACCGGTGACGCGAAACTGTTGGTCAAGGTTAAACGTTTCGTGTGGATAGTGGGCCAAAAATGGGGCTAAATCAGCGCTGTGCCAATAACTTTTTAGTTTGAGCACTTGCTTAGTATCAAAGACGAGCACGACGACGCGACTGTGTTTAATGAGTTCGCTGAGTTGGTTCTGGCCATTGAACCGGTTATAGCAATCCGATTGGGTCAACAGTAGGTGGGCTTCGTCGATAAAGACGACGTCAGCGGTTTGGTTAGTCTTGGCTAGCCGGTTGATCAGTGGCGTCGGCTTTTGAAAGTCCTTTTTGCGGAGATCGGGGTCGTCACCTGCGAGCTGCTTATAAATTTTGAGCATTTCATTGTGATTGACGACGAGGTAATTAGTCGTCCCTTGTAAGGGAGCTGTTGCATCCTTACGACGACTTTGGGCTTGTAGCCGGCTAAATGCAGCGGCTAACACGGCGCTTTTTCCCGTTCCGGCGTCTCCGTGGATGACGAAGAGCCCGGTTTGTTCCTGGTTCAAATGGGTCGTAATGAAGTTAAATAGTTGAGTTTCTAATCGTTGTTGTGCCGGCGATAATGCGGCTTGATCCGTCAGCTTAAAGGTGGCGGCACTCATATTTGGTTGCATTCACTTTCCCTCCGAGCGCCATTATAACGCAACTTTTAGGCTAATTGAAATGATACTGATTACAGTTGGTGGTAAAATAAGGGTACCAGTAAAAGGCGGGAGGGATTTTAAAATGAAACTCGATTTTTCGGTTGCCGTTCACAGTATTCTTTACTTGGACGCACACCGGCCTAATAAGGTATCTAGCCGCGAATTAGCACAATCGTTGCACTTAAACCCAGTGATGATTCGTAATATTTTATCCGTGTTGCATAAGCAAGGCTATTTGATTGGGACGGTCGGCAAGAATGGCGGGTACCAACTTGAAAAAGAGCTTACCGCCATGAATTTAGGTGATCTTTATGATCTCACCATTCCGCCGACCCTCAGTTACGCGCGGTTCATCACGGGACCGTCAAAGACCGATGAACAGGTCGGCCAGTCCCCGATTGCGACCAATATTAGTGAAACGTTGACGGATCTTTTCACCGTCGCTGACCGACAATACCGGGAGTACTATCACCAGTTTACGATGGAAGACCTTAAAGAAGATTTGCATCACCATGGTTATTTTTTAGCTAAAGAAGCACATTTAGAATCTTAATTAAAACGGCGGACTAGTTTGGATATTAAGGCGGTTGAACTTAACAACCTTAATTAGAAACGGGTTCGCCGTTTTATATTGCCATGTGCCGGTGACGATGCTATCTTAGACCCAATGTTTAATTGGTAACCGTTGAAAGGGGTCTTGGCAATGAAGCCACGTTTAGTTATTGTTCATGAAGAGGGCCGTTATCGCGAACTTTCTGACAACCGTTACTGGATCGAATCACCTGAATTTTGGGGTGTTGATGGTCGCGGTGACACGGTCAGTGAAGCCATTGGAAATTTTTTGACCAACCTCGTTCAATATTGTCATGATTATTATCAACGGGATCTGTGGCGGCTCGATGATCGGCTACTGCAGTTGGACCACGTTGACGCGGTGCTAGCGTACGCGAATGCAGGCAAGTCCCCAGCGCCACTTTTTTTATTTAAAGTATTGCCGACCAGCGGGGCTCTGGCTTCAGCCTAAGACTTAAAATAAACGAATTCTTAAAAAAGCGTTCATACTTCTAACACAATCCTGCGGTACACTAGCGTTATAATCGATGCGTAACCACAGGAGGTCTGTTTAATGGATTTGGATAAGATCTATCAATTAATGGATAAATTTGAACAAAGTAGTTTAACGAGCTTTGAATATCATGATCAAGATTTTGGCATTCAAATGGGTAAAAAAGGCCATGGCAAGCCGGTCGTCACGACGCAGCCAACCCCGTTACCAACGCAACCAGTTGAAAGCCAAGCGCCGGTCGCCCCAACACCGGTAGGAACGCCCGCCGCCGCAATGGCCGAACCAGCTGCGACAACGGTTGCTCCCGAAACAACTAGTGCCCCCGTTGCCGAGGTGGATCCAATCGATCCTAAGGAATGCGTCACGGCACCAGTTGTGGGAATCTTTTACCAAGCCCATTCGTCAGAAGAAGCACCGTACGTGCAATTAGGCGATCACGTTACCGTGGGCCAACAAGTTGGGCTGATTCAAGCGATGCAGATGATGCGGCCAGTCGTTGCTAAGCAGGCGGGCCAAGTGAAGGCCTTCCTAGCTAAAAACGGTGATGAAGTCAACTTCGGTCAACCACTGATTCAGTTGATTCCAGATACACCGGACGATATTTAATCTAAGGAACGCAGCTTAAACAAAAAAACCAATCGAAATTTTCGATTGGTTTTTTGTTTAAGCGTCAATATTTTAATTAACCGATAGCGGCAACCGTCGTCAGGAACCAGTCGTTGAAGGCTGCGGCGTCGATGTCGACACAGACTGTCGCGTTGGTTTGCCCGTCGTGATAAGCCCCACGGATATCACCAACGGTCTCGCCATTGGCTGGTCCGTCCGTTTGCACGTCGATCCACATTTTTTCGGTGGTGAAGGCTTCGGGGTGGAGCAAGTAGAAGAGGGTGTTCACGTCGTGCATTGGAATCCCGGTTTGACCGCCATCGTGGTAATGGTCGAAGAGGGCGTGCAACATTTCACCGGTACGACCGACCGTGGTCAACTTGTCCATCGTTTCCGGCGTTAGTAAGGCCTTCATGGTGACGTCTAAGCCAACCATCGTGATGGGAACGCCGGATTGATACATGATTTCAGCGGCGTGCGGGTCCGTAAAGACGTTAAATTCCGCGGCACTAGTCATGTTTCCTTTGCCAAGGGCCCCACCCATGGCGACGATTTCTTTAATGTGTGGCAAGACTTCGGGATAAGTTTTGAATAATAGGGCGATGTTCGTGTACGCCCCGGTTGGCACTAAGGTGATGGGCTTGTCGGCGGCTAAAATGTAGTCCCGCAGTGCTTCGACCGCCGTTTGTGGCAACGGGTCGGCCAAATCAGTAGGAAAGTCGTAGCCCGGCATTCCCGAGACACCGTGAATGCGGACGGCATCTTCGAATGGTTTCAGTAATGGCTGGGGTGCGCCACCCGCTACCGGAACGTTACTGTTGAAAAAGCGGGTCAATTTTAAGGCGTTGAGGGTCGTTTTATCAACCGTCACGTTTCCTGCGACCGTCGTCAGTAATTGTAAGTCCAAGTCGGGGTGATTTAATGCGATGGTAATTGCTGCAGCGTCGTCAATTCCTGGATCAGTGTCCATAATAATCTTAGTTGCCATATTATTCTTTCCCTCCAATTAATTGCGTTTTGTGATAGCTCTATTTTAGCATAACCGGAACCATGAATTCGATTGCATTTGCGCAGTGATTGACGTAGCATGACAGTAAGATTATGAAACGATGGAGGAACCTAGTATGAATCAACCACGCGTGATTTTAATCACGGGAGCGTCCTCGGGAATCGGTAAAGCCACGGCCTTGAAATTACAGGCCCAGGGAAATATCGTATACGGGGCAGCGCGCCGAATCGAAAAAATGACCGACCTAGCCGCGGCCGGTGTGCACGTGCTAAAAATTGATGTTACTGATGAAGCGACCTTAGTAGCTGCGGTAAAAACGATTCAAGTGGAACAGGGACGTCTGGACGTGTTGATCAATAATGCGGGTTACGGCTCGTACGGGGCGTTGGAAGACGTACCGTTATCTGAAGGTGAATACCAGTTTAAGGTCAACGTCTTTGGTGTCATGCGGTTGACGCAACTTGTTTTGCCAATGATGCGGGCGCAACATCGTGGTCGGATTATCAACACATCATCAATTGGTGGCAAAATCTATCAACCGCTAAGCGCCTGGTATATGGGGACTAAGCACGCCATCGAAGGAATGAGTGATTCCTTACGGATGGAAGTCGCCCCGTTTGGGATTGATGTTATTTTAATTGAACCCGGTGGCATCAAGACCGAGTGGGCTGGGATTGCGGAAAAGAAACTCTTAGAAGTTTCCGGTGACACGGCGTACGGCCAACAAGCGGTTAAAGTTGGGGCAATGTTGTCGTTATTTGACCAGTTCGCATCTAACCCCGGCGTCATTGCCAAATTAATGGCACGCGCTGTTAACGACGTGAAGCCCAAGACGCGGTATCACGCGGGGATGGCTTCTGGTCTATCGCTAACCGCACGGAAATGGTTGACTGACCGCCAGTTCGACCGGGCCATGAACCAGTCGGTTAACGGCGCGGCAAAACTAGCCAAAATTATTGGTCGTTCGGATCGGCGGGTCGGTAGCCGGCATTACCGGCACCGTACTAAGGGGACTCCTGAACAAGAGTAGTCGTGATCCATTGAAAGTAGCAGTGCCAATTATTAGTTAATATCTGGAGGTTGAAAGTTAAATTTAGGGATTGATTACTGTTGTATCAGTATCTAAACCAATAAAGATTAGCTACTTGTAAGCTAGTCCGGCTGTCACTGATGACATGCGGTCGTGGGACCGGGGTAAGCCAAAGAGCGGTCTCACCCCTCGCCCGGAACAATTGCAAAGGTCGCAATTGTTCCGAACCGTCCGTGGCCTAAGACCGGAAAATCACCGGTCAAAAGCCACCTTCACGACCGATATCATCAGTGACAACCTCCGATTATCCCAATCAAAATAGTAAATCTGTTTTTAGCGCAGTCGGGTAGCCTTGGTGTGCTGTGTCGGCAAGATTGGCAGATTTTTCTTATCTGCCAATCTTGTAGGGCGATTCAAAGACGTGGGTTATCGGCTTGGAATTGAGGGAGCAGACCGCACTTTGGCTGGGACCGTCCCTCATAGCACACCAGGGCTACCCGACGGAGTGGATAATTTAGGAATAACTATCACTACTGTTACAGTGTTAATCGCAGTTTTAGACTTTTCAACCTTTAGTTAGTTAATATTACTTAAATCGTACAACGAGCGCGTCGGGAATTTTTCCCGACGCCTTTTTTGGTTTTGAATGGCATCATAATTGCGCCAAAGTTTTCTGAAGCGCCGTTGTCACTAAGGCCGTGTTCTTAGAGTGGTGGACCGAATGTTCTGTAAGCGTCAGGTCTGGAAAACGGTCAGTTAAAGCAATCAAAGTCTCCCACAATTGTTGGTTTGCAATCGCGTGATTGTCAATTTTCCAGCCGTTTTGACGCCATACCACGTAAGTTTGCTGACTAAACGCGGTTAAAACGTCTCCGGCGGGTAGACTCACAATAATGGGGAGGTCGTGTCGTTTTAAGGCTTTGAGACTGCTAATGAGCGCAGTTAGCAGGATGGCGTTACTGGTGAGCGTGTACTGGCCGGCGGTGAGTATTTTTTGTTGGTCACGATAAGTTAGGAAGGCGGCCCAAGCTGCGGCTGGGACGCCTTTCTTTGGTGACTTGGTGACGACTTCGGTCACGAGATAGATTTGAATCGTTGACATAGAATTACCTTTCCAAGAAATTTAGTGGACACTTTTAAATTACGGGATGTGGGTGGTAAATCATTTTTTGACAGATGAAAAATAAAGGTTTATCATCAAAGATGAAACTTTTAAAGTTACATCTAAAACGAGAATGCAAATTACTGGGCTTTTTAAGTTGGTATGCTACGATTAAGAAAATTAAGGGAAATATTGGGGGTAACCATGCACACTTTAATTCAAACGTTTATGGAACGCCGTGGTGACCTATTAACTGCGTTGTGGCAGCATTTAGGGATATCGATTGCGGCACTAGTTATCGCAATGGTGATTGCGATTCCGTTAGCTATTTGGGCCTGTCGGCGACCAAAATGGGCGGAAGGACTACTACAATTGACCAGTGTTTTACAAACGATTCCGTCATTGGCACTTTTAGGTTTGCTTATTCCACTCGTTGGGATTGGGACGGTACCGGCGGTGATTGCGCTAGTAATCTACGCGCTGTTGCCAATTTTTCAAAATACGTATTTAGGAATTTCAGAAATCGACGCTTCCATTGAAGAGGCGGCCGATGCTTTTGGGATGTCGCGGATGCGAAAGCTGTTTAAAGTTGAACTGCCCATTGCGATGCCCCAAATCATTTCTGGTATCCGTACGGCGCTCGTGCTGATTATTGGGACGGCTACGTTAGCCGCGTTAATTGGGGCCGGTGGCCTGGGGACCTTTATCATGCTCGGAATTGACCGTAACGATACGTCGTTATTATTAATTGGGGCCGTTTCGTCCGCGCTCTTGGCCATCTTATTAAGCGCCCTAGTACGTTGGTTCCAGACGGCTAGTCCCCGGCGTGCGCTCACGGTTTTTGGTGTGATTTTAGTATTGCTCGGCGGTGGTGGGGCGTACAGTGCCTATGCCAACCGGGTTGAAACGATCACGATTGCGGGTAAGCTCGGTTCCGAACCTGAAATCTTAATTAATATGTATAAAGAACTAATTGAAGCCAAGAATCCGCGCGTCAAAGTGACGTTAAAACCTAACTTCGGGAAGACGACGTTCCTATTCAGTGCGTTGCAGCACGACCAAATTCAGATTTATCCTGAATTTACGGGGTCGGTGCTTGAAACCTTAGTAAAAGGAACGAATCCTAAGGGCATGACGGCGGCGCAGACTTACAAATTAGCAAAACAGCGCCTGAGTCAGCAAGATCAGATGACGTTGCTTGAACCTATGAAATATAACAATACGTACGCGTTAGCGGTCACTAAGAAGTTCAAACAGAAGCATAAGTTGACTAACATTAGTGATTTGAACCGGGTTGAATCAATTTTGAAGCCAGGGATGACACTGGAATTTATCGACCGTAACGATGGTTTGAAGGGGCTCAAAAAGGCGTATAACCTTGATGTGACCGCGAAGTCCATGGAACCGGCATTACGTTATGAAGCCATCAACAAGGGCCGGATTAACTTAGTCGATGCTTATTCAACCGATAGTGAGTTGCGGCAGTATAACTTGGCGATTTTAAAGGATAACCAGCACTTCTTCCCGACGTATCAAGGTGCGCCGTTGATGAAGGTTAGCTTTGCCAATAAGCATCCACAAGTTGTCAAAGCGCTAAATAAATTATCCGGTCAGATTTCTGAAACTGATATGCAGGAAATGAACTACGAAGTTAACGTTAAAAACGAGTCGGCGTCTACGGTAGCACATCACTACTTAGTCAAACACGGCTTATTAAAGGGGGCAAACTAGATGACCACGGCAATTGAATTTCAACACGTGCAAAAGGATTTTCATGGTCAGACGGTGATTCCCGACTTGAACTTATCGGTCTCACAAGGCGAACTCTTCGTGTTAGTCGGCACTTCTGGTAGTGGTAAGACGACGTCGTTAAAGATGATTAATCGCTTGGAACCACTGACTAAGGGGACCATTTTAGTGGATGGCGTGGATACGACCACGGTGCCGGTCCGCGATTTACGGTGGCAAATGGGTTACGTGCTCCAACAAATTGCGCTTTTTCCAAACATGACGGTGGCCCAAAACATTGCGGTGATTCCTGAAATGAAGGGTACCCCTAAAAAAGAAATTAACCAGACAATCGATGACTTACTGACTGAAGTTGGCCTTGAGCCACAGGAATACCGGGATCGACTGCCAAATGAGTTATCGGGTGGTGAACAACAACGGATTGGGATCTTGCGGGCAATTGCCGCCAATCCGAAGACGGTGCTCATGGACGAACCGTTTAGTGCGCTGGACCCGTTGTCGCGCCAACAGCTACAGGAGCTAGTTTTACGGCTCCATGCTCGGTACCATAATACGATTGTTTTTGTCACGCATGATATGAATGAAGCGTTAAAGCTCGGTGACCGGATTGGCATTATGCGGCACGGTCAGCTGTTACAAGTCGATACGCCAAGTGAACTGGCACAACATCCAGTCAATGACTTCGTACGGGAGTTCTTTGGCGCTAGTCGGGCTAAAAATGTCTACGATGTTTACGTTGGCCGGGTTGGTCTGGTCCAAGGTTATTTAGCAAGTCAGCCGGACGTTCCCGCCGAACGAGTCCAACGTTTAGACGGGCAGGCCACGTTACGCGCAGCGTTTGAAGCGCTCAGCGACCATGATTACGTGGCGGTGACGGAGGATGACCAAGTCTTAGGTTACCTCGACCGCCAGACCGTGATGGCCTACCTAAGTGCTTATGAGGAAGTTAATTGATAAGGAGGACGATGCAATGTCTACACAGTATGATGTTGTTGTCATTGGTGGTGGTCCCGCTGGTACGGCAGTTGCCAGTGGTTTAAAGGCCAAGGGTAAAAACGTACTGATTGTCGAAAGTGATTTATGGGGTGGCACCTGTCCCAACCGCGGGTGTGATCCTAAGAAGATTTTGTTGAGCGCCGTTGAAGCAAAAGTCGCCGCTGAAAATCTGCAACATGCTGGGTTGACCGGTGTGCCGGATGTGGATTGGCCAGCCTTGATGGCACATAAGCGCGGCTATACCGATAAAATCAATGACGGTACTTTGGCCGGTTTAAAGGGCCAGGCCATCGACACGCTGCACGGCGAAGCCTTCTTTCAAGCTGATGGTCAATTGACGGTGGACGGGACCGTGGTTGCGACGAACGACGTCGTGATTGCAACCGGTCAGCGTCCTGCTATCTTACCAGTTACAGGTCACGAGTATTTTAAAACGAGTACCGACTTTTTGGACTTAGACACGATGCCTAAGCGGGTCACCTTTGTTGGCGGGGGCTACGTTGGGTTTGAATTGGCGACGATTGCGAACGCCGCGGGTGCCGATGTTCATCTGATTCATCATAATGACCGGCCCCTCAAGGAATTTGATCAGACCATGGTACAAGCCCTAATGGCGAACTTAACTGACGCGGGTGTTCAATTTGACCTCAATCAGGATTTACAATCAATTACGCAGGAAGCGGATGGGTTACACCTAAAGACCGCGCCGGGGTTTGAATTAGTCACGGACTTAGTCATCTGTTCGGCGGGCCGGGTCCCTAATGATGATCATTTGGGCTTAGCCCACGTCGGCGTTCAGTTTGGCCGTCACGGGATTGCCGTCAATGACCACCTTCAGACAGCCAATCCCCACATTTATGCGGTTGGGGATGTCAGTGACACGCCGGTACCAAAATTGACGCCCGTTGCTGGTTTTGAAGCGCGTTACGTGGTGGGCCAATTGACCCAACCAGTTGGCCCAATTGATTATCCAGTTATTCCAACGCAAGTTTATGCGGCGCCTAAGTTGGCTCAAGTCGGTCTAAGTGCGGCGGAAGCAACGGCACAACCGGACCGCTATGTTGTTAACGACCTCGATATGACGACGTGGTTTACGTATTATCGGTTTAACGCTAAGCAGGCCTTAGCTAAAGTGGTCGTGGATCAGACAACCGGGCAAGTTGTCGGGGCCACCGTGTTAAGTGACCTTGCGGATGAGATGATCAACTATTTGACGTTGCTGATTGAGCAGCACTTAACGGTGGCTGATTTACAACGGTTGGTCTTGGCTTACCCAACCCCGGCTAGTGATTTGCAGTATTTATATTAACAATGATGTGATTTAGCAATCAAAAATACCTCTTCAGAAGTGATTAACTTTTGAAGGGGTATTTTTAGTAGGATCAAAGCGCATCAAGCAACGGTTTTTTTAGGCCGTAATAAGGTCAAAACAGCCAGTAATGCCAGCGTGAAGGTAATCCATAATAACACGTTATCCGTCAGGGCTTGGGGCCCAATTTTACCTAATTGGTTCCAAACTAACGGGGCGAAAAAAGCGCTAATGATGGTGGCAATCGTTAAGGTGCTACTGAGCAGGTTGATCTGTGCTGGGTCTAACCCGTTGTTACTCGTAAAGACTAGGTAGGGCCCGGTATACGAGTAAATAAAGTTAAAACCAATGGCGGCGATGATGGCGACGGTCGCGTTGGACGTCGCCCACAGCAGTAAGACTGCCAACGCCGCCCCGGCATAACCCAAGGTCAAAGTGAAACGGTGTAGCCGTTTGTGAAGCGCCCCGAAACTGAGACCCGCCAACAAGCCGCCGACATTCATTGCGGCTAGTGTGAGGTTTAGGACTTGTGCATTACCAAAGTGTCGAAGTTCAAAGTAGCTTGGTAATTTTAGTTGAACACCCCAAATCAGCAAATAAGTGAGGAAGGTCAACGCGACGAGGAACCACTGGCGCCGTGGCAAGGTGGCCGTCTTAGTCACCGTTGTCACGACCGATGCTTGTGCGGGTTCGGGGACGTAGCGTGCCACGAGCAGGGCGATGATAGCGAGTAGCCCGTATAACCAAAAAACGGCGTGCCAACTGAGGCCGATAAGTAGACCAGCTAAACTGAGCAACACTGCGTTGCCTAAGGCTGACAACCCCGTCTGGTAGCCGAGCAGGCGGGCGCGCAAGTCACCCTGATAGCTGTGCGCAATTAAACTAATGGCGTGGGGCGAAAACAGACCAATCCCAACGCCAAGTAAAATTCGGCTAATCATAATTAATGCGAAATGACTTGTGAATGCGGGAACGATTCCCACAACGGCACTAATGAGCAAACCGCTGATAACGGTCTTGCGAATGCCCCACCATTTGACGAGCCACGGGTTAAGCAAGAGGGTGATCAGCGCACTCAGGTTCGCAATCGTGACTAGCCATTCGATAACGGTGGTCGGAACGGTTGGAAAAGTTTGTTTGAGTTGGGGAATAACGCCCGTAATGATGGTTGCCACGCTACTGACGGTGGACAGGCCCAGAATGCTGAGCGTCGTTTTTAAGTTAGGTTGCGTCATTGCTAGTCACTTAAGAGTTGGGCGATGGTCGTTAAAACGCCCTGGGCTTGATTGGTGCCCGTCGTCTGGTCAGCCACGGCCGTTACAGCGGGTTGGGCGTTTGCCATTGCGACCCCTAAGCCAACTTCACGGAGCATTTCGAGGTCGTTACCACCGTCACCGAAAGCGACCATGTCCGCTAATTCGATCCCGAGGATTTGACCGAATTCCTTTAACCCGGCCGCCTTATTCATTCCGGGTTGAATGATATCGATGTCGCCGTGACCACTGCTAGTTGGCTCGCCTAAGCCGGCTAGTGCGGTCCGCAGTTGTGCGACAATGGCGTCGGTCTTTTCTGGGGGACAACTGATGGCGAACTTTAAGATGTCGTCATCGATGGCTTGGTAATTGTCAATCACGGCCAAGTGGTAGTAATAGTGGCGCATGTTTTCAACGTGTTGTGGGTCGGTCGTGTTCAGGGTGTAAGCACTCTTCGCGCCGCAGACGAGTAATTTGAGTTCAGGAATCGCTTGGATCTTTTCTAAAATCGTCGTCACCGCTGTCGGCGCAAAGGCGTGTTGCGCGTAAACGTGTTGTTGGTCACGAATGTAGGCGCCGTTTTCAGCGACATAGATCAGTTCGGGATAGTCCTTAAAAAAGGACTTGAGTTGGTAATATTGGTTACCGCTGGCAATTACGAAGCGAATGTCGCGCAATTGGAGTTGTTGGTAAAGTAATGCGAACTTTGCTTCGTCGTAAGTCATGTCGTCTTTTAAGAAGGTGCCGTCCATATCAGTTGCCATTAATTTAATCATGTTGTGGGTCCCCTTTGCTTTAGTTGATGGCCGTAGTTTACCATGCGGAAAAAGGGGGTAGCGGACATTTTTACAAGCAACTGGTGTCAATTTTGTGATAACGGGCATAAGCTTGCCGATAATCGGTCGGGGTCATGCCCTTCCAGGTTTTGAAATTCCGGTTAAACGTCTTACCGTTGGGAAAACCACAGCTCGTTGCGATGTATTCAATCTTGCGGTCGCTTTCGAGAAGCAGTCGGCGGGCGTTCATGAGCCGAATCAGGCGCAAGTAGCGGTTGACCGACAGCTGAACGTTTGTGTTGAACTGCTGGTTGAGTGTGGTCAAAGAAACGTGAAAGTCATCTGCAAGGGTGTTCCCGCTGATGGGTTCGGAATAGCGCTGATTAATAGTCGTCATCACGTGATCGACTAATGAAAAGTTTGGGTTAACGTCGTGATCGTCTAACGGCGTCGTAAACGACGCGCCCAGCGTGGCTAATAGACCGTAAAAATGGCTGAGAATTTCGAGTCGTAGCAGGTCGGTCGTTGGTTCTTTTAAGAGTTTTCGGATGGCAACGAGGTGCTCGCGGATGAGCGCATAAGCTTCGGGATGGTCCTGATTGGAAGTCACACCGGCCAAGTTTAGTTGCCAGTTGACACTTTCGGCGACCCGGTTCGTTAAAAAGTCATCGTCAATAATTAGGCCGAACTCGTCCCAGTCGACTTGTTCGGGGCCGCTCGCGCTGTGAACGACGCGCCGGTTAACGGTCCAGAGGTCGCCCGGACGGTATTCGGTGGTGTGTCCGTCCGTAACGAATTTTAACGTTGCGCCGGCGTTTAAGTAGTTAAGTTCAATCCCTTGATGCCAGTGTGGTTTCACGGCAATGGGCGTTAGGGGATCGTGTTCGTAAAATTTAAAGGGTAGGCGGGGAATTGTTTGGACCGCCTCGTGTAAAATTTTCATAAAGTGCCTCACTTGGTTAGCGTCTTAAAAATGTCACCGTTAGCTTTCAAAAATCAACCATTATGCTGATTAGTCCATGCTATATTAAGGACAATTAGGAAAGCGGCTTCGGTGATATGGTTAATTGTAACCGAATTCGTGAACGAAAGGAAATTTAACTATGACGATTAAACTAATTGCAATCGATATTGACGACACGTTACTCAATTCGGCGGGGAAATTACTGACAAGCACGATTCAAGCAGTCCAAAAAGCAACGGCGCAGGGCGTTAAAATTGTCCTCTGTACCGGCCGTCCTCTAGCGGGGGTCAAACGCTACTTAGCGGAATTAGGCATTACGGGTGACGACCAGTACGTTGTGACGTATAACGGCGCGGTGATTGAAAGTATTACCGGTCGCGTTGTCGCGAAGCACTTAGTGGCAAACGCTGATTATCGCAGAATGACGGCGTTTGCCAAGGAACACCACGTGCCATTTAACGTCCTGGATGCGGAAAGCACGATTTATACGGCCGACCGGGATGTCAACTGGGTCACGGTCGTGCAAGCTTGGGAAAATAAGGCGGGATTACTGGTGCGTGAACCGGATGAATTACCCGCTGATTTTCAGATTGCAAAGGGATTATTTGTCGGAGAAGGCCCGCAACTAGATGCCGTGGAACCACTAGTTAGAGAAACGTTTGGTGGCGATCTGTACGTTGTTCGGGCGGCCACGAACTTCTTAGAACTGATGCACGCTCAGGTCAATAAGGGCCAGGCGCTTAAAGATTTAGCCAAGGTCTTAGGACTTCAAGCTGACGAAGTGATGGCGATCGGCGATGAACGTAACGATTTGCCAATGTTTGCGTTTGCCGGCACCGCGGTCGCCATGGGAAATGGTAGCAACGTCGCCAAAGAGGCATCGGATTACGTGACGCTCACGAATGATGAGGGCGGCGTGGCGGACGCCATTCAGAAACTGGTTTTGGTGAATTAGCGCCTAAAAAAAGATTGACAGCTCACAAAAATGAGTTTATGATTGCAATCATTAAAAATAAATGAGATTAAACGTGAAGATCAGGAGAGTAAGTTTGGGCCTAGTTTCAGAGAGTCGTCGGTGTCTGCGAGGCGATACTAGTCCTAACCCGAAAGTAACCTGTGAACTGCTGATGCGACGATTGACGAGTGTCAGCTGGGGGTCCCCATTATTGGACAAACGTATCGCAACTTAAAGTTGCCGTACGTGATGAGGTATTTTGCGGTTCGCAAAATACGAAGATAAGGTGGTACCACGCGCAAGCGTCCTTACTGAATCCAATTGGATTCGGTAAGGACGCTTTTTTGATTTCGAAGGGAACTTGAGGCTTATGCGGAATTATCGAAGTAGTGACGGTGGTTTGAACCGAGTGTAAGAAAATCGCTGACAGTTGGTGTTGAACATGA
This sequence comes from Lactiplantibacillus paraxiangfangensis, assembly GCF_036246185.1. Classification (NCBI taxonomy): domain Bacteria; kingdom Bacillati; phylum Bacillota; class Bacilli; order Lactobacillales; family Lactobacillaceae; genus Lactiplantibacillus; species Lactiplantibacillus paraxiangfangensis. Next base: position 111,328 of record NZ_BTPW01000002.1, on the reverse strand, counting down.
CAAACGGAGGTTTATAAAATGCAAACGCAAAAATTATCGCTCAAACACTATATTATTATTGGCTCAATGCTATTCGGCATGTTTTTTGGCGCCGGTAACTTGATTTTTCCCATTCATCTAGGCCAGTTAGCGGGCGGCCACTGGTTAACGGCTGGTTGGGGGTTCCTGTTGACGGGGACGATCCTGCCGCTACTTGGCATCATTGCAATCAGCGTGACCCGGAGTAGCGGCATTTACGATTTAGCTAAACCGATTGGCAAACGCTACGCGACGACCTTTATGATCTTAACTTGTGCGACCCTCGGCCCGTTGTTTGCGACGCCCCGGACGGCGACCACGCCGTTTCAAATTGGAATTGCAAGCCACGTTAGTGCCAGTCAAGCCCCACTATACTTACTGATTTATTCGCTACTTTTCTTTAGCTTTACTTACTGGGCGTCCCGCAAACCAACTGGGATTATTGATACAATTGGAAAACTCCTCAATCCGACTTTTTTAATCTTACTAGCATTGATTTTTGGACTAGCTTTCACGCACCCACTCGGAACCGCTGGAACGGCCCGGGTCACGACGGCTTATCAGGGTGGGGCCTTCTTGAACGGTTTCTTGCAAGGCTATAACACAATGGACGCACTCGCAGCCTTACTATTCGGGATCGCGGTGGTTACGACGATTCGCGGCCTTGGTCAAAAAGAACCTAAGGCAATTGCTCAAACGGCGGCCAAATCCAGTCTACTTAGTATTAGTCTAGAAGTCCTGATTTATTTAGGCTTAATCTGGCTCGGCGCAACGTCACTGGCACATTTTAAATTATCAACTGATGGTGGGATCGCCTTTTCACAAATTGCGAACGCTTTGATGGGCGTTCCCGGAGAAATTATTTTAGCCATCATGGCGACCTTAACTTGTCTAACAACGGCGGTTGGCTTAACGACGTCGTTTTCGGAAGCCTTGCACGCCAAATTTCCAAAAATCAGTTATCGGACTTGGAACCGACTATCTTGCGGCGCCTCACTCTTGATCGCTAACATCGGCTTGGACCAGATCATTGCGTGGTCGACGCCAATGCTCATGTTTTTATACCCGCTGGCAATCACGCTAATTATCTTAGCCATTGCTTCCCCAATTTTTCACAACGACCCCGCCGTTTACCGGTGGACGACTGCGCTGACCTTAATTCCGGCGATCTTAGACGCGTTGGGGGCGGCACCCGCCATTATTACGCACTTAGGCTGGGTTCAGCAGTTACTGGCGTGGGATGACCGCTACTTACCACTGGCAAAACTCGGGCTAGATTGGGCCTTGCCCGCACTGATTGGGTTGATGATTGGGCTAAGCTGGCACGTGATTCAGCAAGGGGTAGCCGCGCGGAATTACAAAATGAACCGGAATTAAATGGTGTATGATAGAAAGTAACTAATTAATGGATGGTGAGTCGATGGCTTTTTTGGGAATACTTTGTTTGTTGATCGTTGCGACCACGCTAGCGGGACACTTTGCGCACCGGATGGGAATTCCGGCGGTGATTGGGGAGATCTTAGTCGGAATCGTACTGGGTCCCGCAATCCTCAACTGGGTCCACTTAACAACGATGGTTCAAACGTTTTCGGACATCGGGGTTGTCGTGCTGATGTTTATCGGTGGCCTAGAGAGTAACTTGGCGTTACTGCGCAAGTACTTGCGGCCGGCAATCGTGGTGGCAATTATCGGGGTGATTTTTCCGGTGGTCATCATGGGCGTCGCCAGCCGGTTATTCCAATTTAGCTGGTTCGAATCGTTGTTTATTGGGGTGATTTTTTCTGCAACCTCCGTTTCAATATCGGTGGAAGTCTTAAAGGAATTCAAGGCGCTGGATACTAAGGAAGGCGCGACGATTTTAGGGGCCGCCGTCGCGGATGACATCATTGGCGTGATCTTACTCAGTATCATGATTTCGATGATGGGGCATCAAAGCGGTGTGAGCCAGACTAATTTGGGTGTCGTGTTGCTTGAACAAGTCGCTTTCTTTATTGGCGTTTTTGTTGTCATTAAATGGGTGGCACCGTACTTAATGCGGCTGAGTGACCATTTGTTAATGGCGGCTAGTCCGACCATCGTGGCCATCATTATTTGTTTGGCTATGGCGTGGTTAGCGGACTTGGTTGGCTTAAGCGGTGCGATTGGCGCGTTCTTTGCCGGCGTCGCCATTGCGCAAACGGACTACCAACACGTTGTGGACGTTTCGATTGAACCGGTTGGCTACACGATGTTTATCCCGCTATTTTTCGTCAGTGTCGGCCTGAACATGACGTTTAAAGGGTTCTGGGAAGCCTTGCCGTTTATTGCGGTAATGACGGTCCTCGGTGTCCTAACCAAGCTATTGGGTTGCGGCCTGGGCGCAAAACTGAACGGCTTCAGTGGGCATAGTAACTATTTAGTCGGAGCCGGGATGATTTCGCGTGGTGAAATGGCGTTGATTACGGCCCAAATTGGGTTTTCAGCACACTTATTATCCGGTGACTATTATTCCGATGTGATTCTGGTCATTATTTTGGTCACCATGATTGCACCATTCGTATTGAAGGATGCGATCCACCGTGCCCCGCACGCAACTAGGACCCCCAAGTCTGTAGAAGAAAATTAATTTTAAATTTTGAGTCTAAAATAGCCTTGTTACTAACACTTTAACGGTGTTAATAACAAGGCTTTTAGTTTTGTGAAAACATATATTTATTTACCCGCTTCGGCAGGCAGAACCGGTGTGCTATGGAGACGATAATCAAATCAGTTAATCACCGAGCACAACTTGAATCAACAGTTCTGGTCGCTACTGATAACATGTGGTCTTAAGCCTCGACCGATACTATCAGTGACAGCCTCAGCTTATTCAATAAATTTAAGATCAGTAATAACAGTAAAACTGTATTTAGCGCAGGCGGACAGAAGTGGTGTGCCGCGGCGGCAACATTAGCCAGCGTTTTTTGCCGGTTAATGTTGCGGGGCGATTCAAAGACGTGGTTTATCGGCTTTGAATTGAGGGAGCAGACCGCATTATGGCTGCGACCGTCCCCCATGGCACACCGCTTCTGTCCGACGGAGCGGTTAATTTAACCGTTACACACGGACCTGATGCTCGATCGTGAATAAGGTTGGATCGAGGTGGGCGACTAGTGGGGCGACGTCGCCGATGCTGAGCAGGGTCAAGTGGTGCATGGCCCGGGACGCAATGGTGTAGAGCACCCCAACGGAAGCGGCGTCCGGATAGTTTTCTGCCGAGACATCGTAGGCCACGACCGCGTCGAATTCAAGTCCCTTGGCTAGGTAGATTGGCATGACGATGACCCCTTGTGGCATGGTGCGGTCACTGTCAGCCATTAAGGTGGCGACCGTGTGATGCTTCAAGTATTGATAAACGCGTTTGCTTTCGGCAAGGTCCTTAGTTAAAACGGCAACGGTGTGGGTTGATTTTAACTGATACTGAACTTCGGTCAATAGACCGCTTAACGCGGCGTCCGTTCCGTAGCGAATCATTACCTTAGGAAGGTCGCCTTCACGTGTGAACGCTTGAATCTGGTCACCGTCGGGCAAGAGGGCCTTAGCAAAGTTGGTGATCTGCTTGGTTGAACGGTAGCTCTTGTTTAAGGTGATAAGGTTGGCGCGTCGAACGTTGAAGGCGTCACGGAGCCGTTCCAGCAATTGTTGCGGTTGTTCAATATCTTTGAACAGGGCCTGTTCGCTGTCCCCTAATAAAGTGAACTTTGCTAACGGAAAGGCGTGCTTGATGTAGAGCAGTTGCGCTAGCGAGTAGTCCTGCATTTCATCGACAAAGATGTATTGCATCCGCCGGTTCTGACCACTCCCCGTTAAAATGTCGCGGAGCAGTAACAGTGGTGAGCAGTCCACGAGGGCGATGCGATGGTACTCGATACCGCTACGGAAAGCTTGCATCCGGGCACGCCACTGGTCAGGTTGCACGTCGTCTGGGCGCGTGATTTGGCCCAGAAAATCATTGTACTGTTCGTAGGTATCTAAGAAGTAGCCGTTATAAATGGCATCGTAAACTTGGCGCAGGCGCTTAGTCACGATCTGCTTACCAATGTAGAAAACTTCGTCATCCATGGACTGGAACTCACCGCGCCGCTTGTCGCCAAGGAGGTCATGGTAAGCTTCGTCGGTCAATTGATCAATGATGTTGTTGACCCAGTCGGCTTGCGCTTCATCGTCGATCCGGTGTTTCAAGCGTTTGATCAAGGTGTTTTTAACGGCTAAAAAGCGGTCGGCTGGTTGCATGGCGGCGGGAAGTTCCGCCGCAATTTTTTCGATGGAAGCTTTATGGAAGAAAATCTCGCCGTTAAAGACAATGTTAGTAAAGCGCATCTGATCAGCCGGTAAAGTGTGACAGTAATGGTCAACTTGACGCATGAAGTCGGCACTCTCCTGAAATGCCCGGATGGCTGGTGTTAGTGCCGAATTTTTGCGGTCACTTTCGTAACGTTCGAAGAGACTTTCAACGGTCAGACCTTGGAACCGCGCGCTGAGAAATTCAGCGAGGGTCACTTGCCGCATATTGCGTTCACCTAAACTCGGGAGCACTTCTGAAATGTAGTGACTAAAGAGTCGGTTAGGTGAAAATAGGACCATTTGATCCGCTTCAAGGGATGCACGCGAATGGTAGAGTAAAAAGGCGATTCGCTGTAAGATGGCGGACGTTTTCCCAGAACCCGCGACGCCTTGGACCACGAGTAAATCGCTGTAAGTGTCACGAATGATGTCGTTTTGTTCCTTTTGAATCGTCGCAACGATGTTTTGCATGTACGCGTCGTTTTGTTCGCCAAGTACGGACTGTAAAATTTCGTCGCCAACGGTTTCGTTGGTATCAAACATGTTTTTAATTTGACCCTGATTGATTTGAAATTGGCGTTTCTTCATTAATTCGGTCGTTTGCTGGCCGGCTGGCGTCTGATAGTCGACTTGTCCCAGCGTGCCGTTATAGTAGACCGAAGAAATCGGGGCGCGCCAGTCGTAGACCAAGAAATTTTGGTCAGCGTCTACGAATGAGGCGGTCCCAATGTATAACCTTTCGGGCTCATCACTAGGGTCGTCTTGAATATCGATACGGCCGAAGTAAGGTGAGTTGCGCAAATCCTTTAAAACGCCGACCTGACGTTTTAAAATAGACTCAGACTCCACGGCTCGTTCGACCATTTGTTTTTGTTGTTGAAGTTCGGCGTTGGTTTCAATCCGGTCGTCGACTTCGAACGTGTTGACGGAGTTATTATCACCATAGTTTGTTTGAATCACATCGGTTTCTCGATGGGCCTTGGCCAATAAATCGTCGGTCTGTTTTGACCGTTCTTTAATTTGCTCAATGACCCGATCGACCCGCCGTTGTTCTTGTTGTTGCTCCTGCTCTGATGTTGCCAAGAAAAGGGCCTCCCGTCTGTTAAATCGTCTAAATTGCTTGAACAATTCTAGGCGGATTTGGGCGGGGTGTCAATTAAAGCGCTTGACCAGTGGCAATAAATTCTCGTCAGCGCTTGCATGGATTCAAAAAGTATTCTAATATGATTTTAATAATTCTAATCAATGGGGTGAGAAATTGCGAGTAGCCTTAGCGCAAATTGACGTTCAATTTGGTGATCCGGATGCCAACTTTACTCAAGTTCAAGCAGCAATTCAGCGGGCCGCGGAACAAGCGGTAGACGTAATCGTGTTGCCAGAAATGTGGAATACGGGATACGCGTTACAACGATTAAACGTTCTAGCGGACGAGGAAGGTCAGCGGACCTTAAAGCTCCTGAGTCAGCTGGCCCAAAAATTTAACGTCAACATTGTTGGCGGTTCGGTGGCAGTGGCTCGAGATGGGCAATACTATAACGAAATGTTAGTGGTCAATCGACAGGGAAAACTGTTGAGTCGTTATGACAAGGTTCATCGGTTTGGCTTGATGGCCGAAGACCGCTACATCACGGCCGGTGCGACTGAAAACTTATTTGCAATTGACGACGTGCCCGCGATGGGTGTCATCTGTTACGACATTCGCTTCCCAGAGTGGTTACGTAAACAGGCGGCTCAGGGTCCCCGGGTGATTTTTGTCAGCGCTGAATGGCCGACCGTGCGACTGCCGCAGTGGCGGTTACTCTTACAGGCGCGCGCTATTGAAAACCAAGCCTTCGTTGTAGCCGTTAACCGGGTCGGTAGTGATCCGGACAACGACTTTGGCGGCCAGTCACTGGTCATCGACCCGCTCGGCAGTATTATTGCGCAAGCGGAAGACCACGCGCAGATCGTCACGGCCCAGCTTGATTTAGCGCAAGTTGATCAAGTCCGGGGTCAGATCCCCGTATTTGACGACCGGCGTCCAGAATTATATTAAATTGGATTTTAAACGATTAAAAAAATCATGAATAGAAAGTGGTGCCTCCATGGAATTCTCAGAGTCTAATATTTTGCAACATTTACCCAAACAATTTTTTGCTAGTTTAGTTCAACACGTTAACGCCAAAGTGGCGAGCGGCGCGGACGTCATTAACTTGGGCCAGGGGAACCCGGACCAACCGACGCCACCCTTCATCGTTGAAGCGTTGTCGACCGCAGCGCAAGACCCGGCAACCCATAAATACGCGCAGTTCCGCGGGCAACCGGATTTCAAACAAGCGTGTGCTGATTTTTACGAACGGGAATACGGCGTTAAGCTGGACCCCGAAAAAGAAGTCGCTGTTTTGGGTGGGACCAAGATTGGGCTAGTGGAGTTACCCTACGCGTTAATGAATCCGGGCGAGACCATTTTGATGCCAGATCCCGGCTATCCGGACTATTTCTCCGGGGTCGCGTTAGCAAAAGTGAAACTCGAAACTTACCCATTATTGGAAGAAAACAACTTCTTATTAGACTTTGACCACCTTGACCCGGCCGTGGCCGACGCTGCCAAGTTATTGTATATGAACTATCCGAACAACCCGACTGGTGCGGTCGCAACGCCTGAATTTTACGCACAAACGGTAGCCTACGCTAAGGAACATCAAATTGGCGTGGTCAGTGACTTTGCTTACGGCGCAATCGGCTATGACGGAAAACGGCCGATTAGTTTCTTGCAGACGCCAGGTGCCAAGGACGTCGGGATCGAATTTTATTCCTTCTCCAAGACGTACAACATGGCCGGCTGGCGCTTAGGGTTTGCGGTTGGTAATCCAGACATGATTGAAGCCATTAACCTCATTCAAGATCATTTATTTGTCAGCGTCTTCCCAGCGATTCAACGGGCTGGGAGCGTGGCTTTGAATAGCGACCAAAGTGCGGCTAAGGAAATCAGTGACCGTTATGAATCTCGGCGCGACGCCTTATTGGGTGCTGCGGCCAAGATCAACTGGCCAGCTTATAAGCCGGGTGGTGCTTTCTATACTTTGATGAAAGTCCCTGCCGGTTACACCAGCGAACAGTTCGCTAACTTACTGTTAGATCAAGCCAGCGTGGCCGTTGCGCCATGTAATGGGTTTGGGCCACACGGGGAAGGCTACGTCCGCATCGGCTTACTAGTCTCCGAAGAACGACTAGTTGAAGCTGTTGAACGGGTTGGTAAACTGAACCTATTTTAACTTTGACAGCGTCCGTGATAACGCTTAGACTAGAGCTAATTAATCTTTGAAGAAAAGAACAGTAAGGCGTCCATCAACAGAGATCTGGCAAATGCTGAAAGTCGGAACGGACAAATGAATTGGCTTTTTGGAGATTCGGTGAAAACCGGGAACCCACCCTTATCGGCGTACGAGTGGCAGAAACATGTTTCTGCAATTTAGGTGGTACCACGGTGATGCGTCCTAATTGACTGATGAAGTCGATTAGGACGTTTTTTCGTCCTAGTAGATGGTGAATGAGGATAGGTATGAAAGGATGTTTGACGATGACAAAAAAAGTATTATTAACGGGTGACCGCCCAACCGGTAAGCTACACATTGGCCACTATGTTGGCTCATTACGTAACCGGGTCGCATTACAAAATACGGGTGATTACGATTCTTACATTATGATTGCGGATAACCAAGCCTTGACGGATAACGCCCATGATCCTGAAAAGATTCGGAAGAGTTTATTGCAGGTTGCCATGGATTACTTGGCCGTCGGTATCGACCCTGAGAAGTCGACGATCTTAGTGCAATCACAGATTCCAGCTTTGACGGATATGATGAACCAATACCTCAACTTGGTGACGGTCGCACGGTTAAACCGGAACCCAACCGTTAAGACGGAAATTAAACAGAAGGCGTTTGGTGAAAGTGTGCCAGCGGGCTTCTTCGTTTACCCAGTTAGCCAAGCCGCTGATATTACGGCGTTTAAAGCAACGACGGTACCCGTTGGGGATGACCAAGAACCAATGTTGGAACAAACCCGTGAAATCGTGCGGAGCTTCAACCGAACTTATGACACCAATACGTTGGTTGAACCAGAAGGCTACTTCCCAGCAAAGGGGTTAGGCCGAATTCCTGGTTTAGACGGTAACGCTAAGATGAGCAAGTCCTTGGGCAACGCTATCTACCTTTCCGACGACGTGGATACCTTAAAGAAAAAGGTTATGTCGATGTACACTGACCCAGATCACATTCACGTTGAAGATCCTGGTAAAGTTGAAGGCAACGTGGTCTTTACTTACTTAGACATCTTCGATACTGACAAAGATAAAGTCGCTGACTTGAAGGCCCAATACCAACACGGTGGCTTAGGTGACGTTAAGATCAAACGTTACTTGATGGAAGTCTTGGACGGTGAATTACGGCCAATCCGCGAACGGCGTGCGATTTACGAAGCTGATCCTGCCCAAGTGCTCCAGATTTTGAAAGACGGGACGGCCAAAGCTAACGTCGTTGCTGATCAAACTTGGAACGAAATGAAAGATGCCATTGGGATTAACTATTTTAAATAATTAACTAATCCGGTTGTTGCTGATAGCATGCGGTCGTGGGACCGGATCGATCCTGAGAAGCGGTCTCGACCCTCGCCCGGAACACTTGCAAAAAGCGCAATTGTCCCGGACCGTCCGTGGTGTAAGGGCAAAAAACATTGCCCTTACACCACTATCACGACCTATGCTATCAGCAACAACCTCTGATCATTCGATTTATTTAAATCAATAGAACCTTCTAAAGGAGACTCGTTTTGGGTCTCCTTTTTTGTCGTTATTTAAGCCTATTCGACTGTTAGTATTAATTGGATTATAAATGCAGTAGTCATTTAATTATTAAACGCGTAATATAAAAGAAAATAGCGAGGGGGTGCTCGGGTGAAAGCGTTAATTAATTATCGTCATAAGCCGAAGCATAAATTACATGTTATTAAGCTGTTTCGTGCCATGTGTCAATTGACGAACGACGATGTGGACGCGATGTGGCAGAATCGAATGGCACTGATCAGTAATGACCGCGTATTAAATGACCAGCTTGGAATGTTTGTCCGACCGGCGTGGTTTGATCTACCCGAAATTCGGGATAATGATGACTGGGATGCCTTGGAAAATGATCATGAGTATAGTTCGATTGAGATGCGGGCCACTGAACAAAAGCATCAGCTGTTAATTCAGACAGACTGTCCCGCCGAGACATTGGTACAAACCCGTGCCTACGCCGTCTTAATTAGTCGAATGTTGGGGATTCTGGGTGGTCGTGTCAGTGAGGATAACGGGCGCTCCTGGCAGAAGCGTGTGGCGTTTGACCAGAAGTACCACCCAATCGTGAAGCTGTCGCGGGATGAAATTATCCGCTTGACGGCACTTGAATTGCCGAACTTTTCACAGGAAGGGGACTGACTAAATGCAGGCTATTTTAAAATATCAATCTCAACGGACGCACTTTTCAGCACAGAATTTTGTACGCCAAATGTGGCAACTAACGCCAGATGAGCCGATTGAATTCAGTCATGATGGCTGGGATGAGCAGTTGAATGTTGATCATAGTTGGCATGTGAAGCCCTTTATTCCAGACTATGAGCGGCTTGTTCCTAACGGCGGTTTTGAAGCGTTGTCGGAGGTAGATAGTCGGGTAGGCGTTGAACCGTTCAAACAGCCATACCGTCTTTGGTTAGCAACTCAATATCAAGCTGAAGCGCTTGTAACTGTGCGGGCCTACGTTGTCATGGTCGACTTACTGATGCAACAACTTCCTGGAACCATTAGTTTGGATTTGGGAAAGACCTGGATAAGCCGTGAGGAGTTTCTAGCACCGTACGCAACTATTTTGACATTGAATCGGGCGGAAATTCACCGTATCACCGCGTTACAAACGTTGAGTATAAGTCATGATGATGAAATTGACCCACCGTTTCCGTTGCGGTGGTGAGAAAAGAGGAAAATATGAAAGCGTTGATTAGGATGGAGGATGAGTGGACACAAGACTTATCATTGTCGGCACTGGTTGCAAAAATGTGGCAACTAACACCAACAGAGGTTGCACTGTCACTGAAAGAAGACTCTGATGAACCCAAGTTAAATGAGCGTCAAACATTTGATGTGTGTCCAGCACTTTTTAAATTTAAAGATATTGCAAGTAATCCATTATGGCAACAGTTTCCAGCAAGAAGAGAGTACTCGTCCATCTATATGGCCCCATTACAACGTTATCGGCGGTTGCAAATTACCACGCCTTTCTGTGCCGAAACTGTGATGCAGGTGCGGGCTTACGCTGTCCTGATTTTGGAGGTAGCCCAAGCGACCCACGGTAAGATTAGTGAAGATGAGGGGCAAACGTGGCAAAGTATCTCTGAGTTTGAGTTGAAGTACCGATCATTATTGGATGCGCCAAGAGAAGTGTTACAGCGATTTAGCGCTTTAGAGGGAGATACCTTGTCATTAGATGAGACTGAATTTTCAAAATTCAGTTATCTATATTAAGGAGATTTAAAGATGCGAGCAATTATCAAATATAAACACCGCTTTGAAACGAAGCTATCTTGGGAAAAGTTAGCCGTCAAAATGTGGCAACTGGGAAAAGATGAAGCCGTTGCGGTGAACCACACCGGTGCTGATCAAGAATTAAATGAACAGCTTACAATCGCGTTGGGATTACGCTATTGGGAATATGACGAGAAATGGCATGAATTGCCTATTAAGCGAATTGGGGAAATGATTACCGTACAACCGTTTAAAAAGAAGAAGCGGGTGTTAGTTTCAACGCCATATCGTGATGAGTTAATGATTACCAGTCACGCTTTTTACGTGCTGGTCGATGCGATTGCGACTGCACTTGATGGGGACATTTCTGAAGAAGATTCGTACGATGAAATTGGAACGAAGTGGTGTAGTCCCACCGATTTTGAAGAAAAGTATCAACGCGTGATTGACTTGCCACGCCAAGATGTTAAACAGGTTAGTTTTTTAGAAGCAATTGCATTACCTACAATTGATGAAAAGCGGACTAAAGGTGTTTAACTAGTAGTAGATTGAGGTAGTATATGGGATTGATAAAGGTCGAATCAACGGAATTGTCACGGGTGCAAGCCATGTATCAACGAGCGTTTAAGCCGTTATATGAAAAGTATCACGACCGATTGACGAATCCTTACTTGGAATCACTATCAGACTTGCGTGCTAAGTATCGAGAACCTAACAGACGGTTTTACTATTATCAAGTTGACCATCAGACGGTTGGCTTTTTAGGCCTTGTTTTTGATGCCAGTCAGCAAGTAGTCCGTATTTCACCACTGTTGGTTTTACCACAGTTTCAGGGACAACACTACGCCCAGCGCATGTTACTGTCTGTTGAAAATGCCTATCCGGAAGTGCGTCAGTGGCAGGTGGATACGATTGCTGAAGAGACTAAACTAGTTCATTTATATCGGAAATTGGGCTATAAGCAGGTTGCACATCGTTGTGATGAAGTTCAACCGAGGATGCACTTAATTTATTTTGTGAAAGAAATTAAGTAGTTAATTTAAGCTACTGTTGGCGGCAATTAAACGGGATATGGGTATTTACAGTCCGTTCATGCTAAAATAAAAATCATTCATACCAACAGATAGGAAGGACTTATTTTGACAGAAACCTCATTTTGGACCCCAATTGCAACGCGCGCTCGCCAAGCTGGGCGGCCTTTTTTTACCATGGCACCGATGGAAGCCGTCAGTAACACGGTCTTTCGGCAAGTTGTTGCCCACGCCAGCGGACCCGATGCATTTTTCAGCGAATTTGTTTACGCCAAGAGCATCACGAATCCGAACACCAAGTTTCCAGTTCACGGACGCCTATACGTGGCGCCAGCGGAAGCTCACAGGCCAGTTGTACAACTGTGGGGCAATGAAGCGGTTGACTTTGAAACCGGTGCGGCGGCGTTACGTGACCAAGGCTTTAGCGCCGTGGATATTAACATGGGCTGTCCGGATGGGACGGTCATCAAAAATCATGGTGGCAGTGACTTGATTCGTAACCCGCAGTGGGCTGCCGACGTGATTGCCGCGGCCAAGACTTCCGGGCTAACGGTCAGTGCAAAAACACGGCTCGGTTACAGCAAATTAGATGAATACCGAAGTTGGATTCCAACTTTACTGGAACAACACGTGGCCCTTTTGACGGTTCATCTACGGACGAAACAGGAAATGAGTAAGGTGCCGGCGCACTTGGAAGTCATCGATGACTTGATTCGGATGCGGGATGTGATTGCTCCGGAAACGTTGCTACAAATCAACGGCGACATCGCGACCTATCAGGACGGGCTTGAGTTAGCAAAGCAACACCCTGGCCTCGATGGCGTGATGATTGGCCGCGGGGTCTTTGCTAACCCGTTTGTTTTTGAAGCCCAGCCACAAGCGCATTCATTAGATGAATTATTGGGTTTATTAGAAATGCAGTTGAATCTGTTTGATGATTTTGCGACCCGTTACGACGTGCCCCGTTTTCCGTCACTCAAACGGTTCTTCAAGATTTACGCACGCCCGGAACTCGGTGCGACGGAACTGCGTAATCAGATGATGGACGCTAAGTCGACGGATGAGGTGCGGAAGATCATTGCTGAATTTATGGCAACTGAACATTAGAATAACGATGGAGCTTGTGGCTAAGACTGCGGGCTCCTTTTTGATTGGAGCATATTTCACCAGTCTTACTCGGCTTGCGGCACTCAACCCCAGTCGGCGGGGGATTAATGGTAAAATAAACCTAACTAAAACTTCAATGGGAAAAGCGAGCGTGGTGTTTTATGAGAAATTTAGCAATTGTAGACCTAGGCTCCAATTCAGCGCGGATGGCGGTTAGTCGGTTGCATGCCAATGGTCACGCTGAGGAGATCAGACGGGTCAAAGAAGATACGCGGTTATCCGAGGCGATGGGGCCGGAACACGTCTTACAACCAGCTGCGATTGAACGGACAATTAAGGCGTTGTTAAATTTTCGGCGGCTATATGAGCAGATGCCAAATACCGATGTCATTGGAATTACCACGGCGGCTGTCCGGATGGCGAAAAATCAAAGGGCGTTTTTAAATCAAGTCAAACAAGAAGTGGGCTTGGATTTAAAAGTGTTGTCTGGTGACGATGAAGCCTACTACGATTACTTAGGTGTGGCCAACTCTCTGGTAATTCACGACTGTTTGATTTTGGATACCGGTGGCGCCAGTTGCGAACTAATTTTAGTCAAAAATGGGTGTAAACAACAGTTGATCAGTTTGCCGTTTGGTGCGGTGACCTTATCAGAACAATTTGAATTGGATGACGTGGTGCCATCTGACAGTCTATTTCGGGCGCAGATGTTTTTACGGAACCGTTTGGCTGATGTTTGGTGGCTAACCGAAGCGATGCACTACCCGATTATTTTGCTAGGTGGCGCTAATCGGACGTTGGCCCGGATTAACCGTCGGCGTCAGAAAAAATTGAAGGTAGAAGATATTCACGGCTACCGCCTGAAAACTGAAACGGTGTACTATACCTTTTTGGATATGTTGACGCGTTCTAAGCAGGGGCGCCAAGATATTTCTGGCATGGAATACGACCGTGCCGATATTATTGTTGGCGGGATGCTGCCACTAGTGACGCTACTCCAAATGCTCGACAGTGACCGGGTGATTTTTTCGGAGAGCGGTGTCCGTGAAGGCATTATCTCAGAACATTTGAATTCAGAAAATTGAACCTTAAGATGGGAATGATATCATGACTGCGGATTTCCGCCATTTTTATCAAAAAACGTGGGCTGAACGAACCGCCATTGTTGCGGAACAGGCCCAGTTAACACCGGCTGAACAAGCCCTGTTTAAGAAGTACTACGTGACCGAACATCACGAGATTATTGAGAATTATTTAACGGACTATCCGTTACCCATGGGATTAGCCGTTAATTTTGTGATTGATGGCCAACCGAAAATCGTGCCCATGGTAACCGAAGAACCGTCCGTTATTGCGGCGGCAAGCAACGGGGCTAAAATTGTGAAGCGTGCCGGTGGATTTACGACGAGTTTGACACAGCGCGAGATGGTCGGTCAGATTGTTTTAGAAAAGTTGGCTGATCCGCAAGCGACCGCTACCTTGATCGAGAAACATTCGGCGACGTTGCTAAAAATTGCCGATGAAGCGCACCCCAGCTTGAAGCGCCGTGGCGGTGGGGCCCGCCGGATTCGTACCCGGGTCCTTGGCCAGGGCTATTTGTCCGTCGACTTATTCGTGGACGTCCAGGCTGCGATGGGCGCCAATATGCTGAACAGCATGTTGGAAGCCGTGGCGAAGTCAATTAGTGTCATTACGAAGACGAATCCGTTGATGAGTATTTTATCGAACTACGCGACGGCTAGCCTGGTCAAAGCCGAGTGTACGATTCCGGTCGGCCTGTTGCAGGCTGGCCGCTATTCCGGCGCACTCGTTGCGCAGAAAATGGCTTCTGCCAGCACGGTCGCTCAGATTGATCCGTACCGGGCAACGACCCACAATAAGGGCATTATGAACGGTATCGACGCGGTCGCCATCGCAACTGGCAATGACTGGCGGGCACTTGAAAGCGGGGCGCACGCGTACGCTGCCAAGGATGGCCAGTACCGTGGGATGAGCACTTGGACGACCGATGGTGAAGTTTTGCGTGGCAGTTTGGAACTGCCCCTACCAGTCGGCGTCGTTGGGGGCTCGATTAAAATCAACGAGTTGGCCCAGTTAAACCAGCGCGTCCTAGGTATCAAGACGGCACCCGAATTGGAACGCGTGATGGTCGCGGCCGGCTTAGCTCAAAACTTAGCCGCACTGCGCGCCTTAGTGACGACTGGGATTCAGCAGGGGCACATGCACCTTCAATTAAAATCACTGGCCATGGCCGCGGGTGCAACACCGGACGAACTCCCCGTTATCTTACAGCGACTAGAACTCGCACCGCAGCAAGATTTAACGACGACTCAAAAACTAATTGCGGCGTTACGCCAATCAAAGGAAGAAAACGATGACTGAAACTAAATTGAACCAAACCGTAACCGACTTATTAAGTACCGCCAATTCACTGTATCCTGGCAACATTAGTGTCAGCTTTGGGCAGGATCAATCGGGCTATGTCCGGCATGACCAAGCCCAACAGGTGATGAATGATGGTGATTTGACCGTGCAAGTTAACGATGTTACGGCGCCAAATTACACGGCTTCGCACGAATTATTGCATTTATTGTTGTTACTACAAGGTTTTCCACAGATCACCTTTAACTTAACGACCCGTGATCAACAGTTGGACGAGCAACTGATGGCCATTGCCATGGAACTTTACGACATGGTTAGCCACGTTTTGGTCGTTGGAAAACAGCGGCAACATGATTTGATTGACGTCAACATCGAAGACTTATACGTGAAAGGGGTCTACGCAACCATCGACCCGGAAGACCCCAAGAAGACTGACGCCATGATGACGTTACGATTATTAACGTTAACGGACTTATTAGTCTTTTTCGATGGTGAACTAAAGCCTGAGTTGATTGCCCGCGTGGCGGATGACTTCCCACAGGCGTTCCCTGCAGCCCAAAAGTTATACGAAGTCATCACGCAAAAAGCGGTCGATACACCGTTTGCGATGCGGCGCGCCGTGGTGAAGCTCTTTAAGGCTTTCGATGAGCAGATGACGGCTTGGCATTTGCCAATGTTACACGGTACCGAATTCGTGACGATGCAGAGTGTCTTGAGCGAACGTCAGGAACGACTTGAAGTGCGGCAACTCTTTGATATCTACCATTCAGATATGTTGGATAAAGAGAAACACACCCGGGCGTACATCGGGCTCAATAAGGGCGACCAACAAAATGCCTTTGTTTTGCCGGCACCGACCCAAAAGAAGAGCGACGCCTTCTTCAAGGAAACTTATGACAAGACCGTCAAGGAATTATTCCAAGAAATGAATTTACCATATACGTTACGTTAGTTTTAAACGGGGGGTGGCAGTATGGAAAATACCGCACAAGAATTACTTGCAACGAGTCAACACATTGTTTTTATGACCGGCGCCGGGGTTTCGACGCCCTCGGGAATTCCCGACTACCGTTCTAAAAACGGCTTATACACTGAACATCACAACGCTGAGTACTATCTCAGCCACGCGTTTTTACAAGATCATCCGGAAGACTTTTATCAGTATTTGAAGGAAAACTTGTATTACCCGGAAGCTAAGCCCAACGTCATCCATGAAAAAATGGCGGCGTTGACCCAGCAAGGACGGGCCAGTGTGATCACACAAAATATTGATAATCTGTATAACGTGGCCGACACCAAAAACTTAGTGGAGTTTCACGGCAACTTATATCAGATTTACTGTACGAAATGTAAGCAGCACGTGGATTGGCAGGACTACTTAAAGTCACCATACCACGAGCTTGATCATGGCTATTTACGCCCTAACGTCGTGTTATACGATGAAGGCATCGGCCAGATGAACATTCAACGCGCTGTCGAATATTTACAGCAAGCCGACCTCGTCGTGATTTGTGGGACGTCGTTTCGGGTCTATCCGTTTGCTGGGCTGATCGATTATCGCAATCCGCAGGCGCAGGTGTTAGCAATTAACGAGGAACCGCTACAGTTGCCATTTGACTTTACGATGGTTCAGCAAAATGCGGTGGACTTCTTTAAGGATGTGAACGTGGGATGATTACAATTGGCCTAACAACTTGGACGGAACACCCTAGCTTACTTGGGGGAACCGACAAGCTGACCTTAACTGAATATTCCGGGGTCTTGCCGGTCGTGGAAGTCGACACCCCGTTTTATGGGATTCCCAAGGTGACGACCGTTGCTAAGTGGCAAAAGGAGGTTCCGGATAAATTTCAATTTATCTTGAAGGCCAATCAGGTCATGACTTTGCATAACGTGCAAGACGAAGGCCTGTCGATGGACGCCTTGAAGACGGCTTACCGGGAATACCGGGCCATGATCAAACCGTTGACGCAACACCACCAGCTAAAAGCAATTCTATTCCAGTTCCCGCCGTTTTTTGAACGCTCTAACAAGAACTTTCATTACTTACAGCGGATGGTGGACTGGTTACCAGGGCTGCCAATTGCCGTGGAGTTTCGTAACCAGAGTTGGTATGAACCGGGCGTTAAGGATTCAGTCTTTGATTTCTTGAAGGATTTAGGTGTGGCCCACGTCGTTGTGGATGAACCGCACGCTTTAAATGATGGGGTGAGCTTTGAACCAGTCGTCACGAGTCCCCAACTTGCGCTGATGCGCTTGCATGGTCGTAATCAGCAAGGATGGTCGACAAAGGGGCCCGGTTGGCGCGGTCAACGAACCTTGTATCGGTATAGTGATGCGGAATTGACGGAATTTAAAGCGACCGTTGAGCAGTTGCAGCAACAGGCTAAAGAAGTCTGTGTGATCTTCAATAACAATTCCGGTGGCGATGCGGCCGATAACGCGTTAACGCTAAAAGATATGCTGGGAATTTCCTTTGGTGATCTGGGGCCCCAACAGTTGGACTTGTTTTAGCGAATGCCAGCCGATAAGCAGCACAATTTAAAATAGCGGTTCAGAAATCCTAATTTCTGAACCGCTATTTTTAACGCCGACTTGACTTAAAGTGCGGTTTAAGGTTTAGGCTAAAGGTATTCAAACGAGTAAAGGTGGGCATTAACATGGCAAATAAAGTTTTATTAGTGACTTATTCATGGTCGGGGACGACCGCTAGAATGGCGATGGCGTTACAAGCTGTGACCAAGGCGACTCGCGTGGATCTCACGGTTGCTGCGGGTACTTTTTCAGGTGATATGTACGCCACTTCCGACAAAGCGAAGCAACAGTTAGCGACGGGTCAGTTGCCAACGCTGACTAATTCGTTACCGGATTTAACGCAGTATTCAATAATTTTAGTAGGTGGACCAGTCTGGTCAGGCCAAGTGGCGACACCGGTGCGGACTTTCTTGTCCCAGCTACGCAATTACCAAGGCATTGTGGCACCGTTCTACACCGATGCCGGAACGCCGGATGATTACGAAGCAGATTTCAAACAGTTGCTTCCAGGCGTGAAGGTCGCAACCGGGTTGGGACTCACTGGCGGTCAAGTGGCGCATGCGGAAGCGGCATGTCAGACTTGGTGGTCAAAAGTTCAGTTAGTCAAATAAGCACGTACAAGTGTAGGTTAATAATTGTGTGACCCGGTTTTTAAAGAACTCAGTCAAAAAAGATAGACGTGCAACCGAATTGGGTTACACGTCTATCTTTGGATTAAATCACGTTAATAGCGTTGTGTTGGAACGGGATTGTTGCCACTGACAAGGGTAATCCGTTGTCGGATATAACGGTGTTGCTCAATAATATCAAGCATGCCCTTAGCGTAGTCCGCGTAAGTAATGTAGTCATGACGACCATCATTAGGATTTTTAGACTGGGGGGCTTTAAAGTTTTCCCCATCAACATGGTACGTGCCATTACCGCGCCGGGTCGGATCAAAATTTTAAGCTGGCGTGACGTAGGTCCAATCAACATGGGTATAAGTCCGCAAAATTTTGAGCCCTTCCGTATGAGCAGTGCATAAATCTTGCATGTAATCGGGATAATAAAGTGGCAGTTCTTGTAAGGTGTGCTGATGCGCTTGGTCGATATACAGCGTGTTGGCACCGCCAACTTTTAAATAGTGAATATTGGTTCCCTTAATGAGGGTCATCATGTGCAATAAGCCTTGGTAATGAACAATTTCAGTACTGGGTGTCCAAGCACCAACCGCATCAACAATGGCATCGACATGAGCAACGTCTTGTTGATTAAGAGCCATCATATCTTTAATGGTGACATGGGCTTGATTCACATTTTGATGCTGACGGTGGGCAATCCCAATCACCGTGTGACCACGCTTGAGTGCCGTTTGCATGATTAAACGCCCCGCATGACCGTAAGCCCCAATGACCATAATTTTCAAAAAATCACCTCATTCATTAGTAGTAGGTAGGTCGCCGTGGACCAGCGTAATCTGCTGGCGTAAGTAGCGTTGCTGGGCAATTATTTCAATAATGCCCAAGGCAAAGTCCGAGTAGCTGATATAGTCGTTGTGCCCGTCGTCGCCGCGTAAGTTGGGACGAAAATCTTCACCATCAACGTGATAATGACCAGTTGCTGCGCCTTGACGTACAAAGTTAACCGGTGGAGTCACGTAAGTCCAAGGAATGTTCGAGTAAGTTCGTAACAGGGTTAGCGCCTGATTATGAACGTTACATAAGTAGCGGTATTTAGCTGGATAGTAGCTATCCAACGACTGTAACTGTTGTGAGTGGTCACGGTTGATATAGAGCGTATTGGCACCGCCCACCTTTAAATAGCGGGTCTGGCCGGTAGATAGCAACTGAACCACGTGCGCTAAGCCATCGTAAATAATGGGAGCTGTTTTGGGCTGCCAACCACCAGTTGCATCAACTATGACGTCAAAACCAGCGACATCAGTTTTAGTCAGTTGACGGACATCTTTGATCAGTATTGTAGCCGGATTTAAATTGATTTCAGCGTGCGCGCGGTGGGCAATCGCAACGACTTGCCAGTGTCGTTGGTTGGCAAGTTCCACGATTCGACGCCCAAGTTGGCCATAAGCGCCTAAAACCATTAGTTTCATTAGTAAAACTTCTTTCAGATTTTAAAATTAGTAAAAGCTGGGTTTAGCCCCATCCGTATTAGGTTCGTTGATCCCGATTGATTGTTTGATCGCTTGTTGTGGGTCTAATAACAAGGTGCTGATATAGCTAGCAACACTCAGGCGTGAGACCTCGGTACCTTTGAAGGCTTGGCCTTTTTGGGTTAGTTCGTAACTGATCGTTGGTTTGTCAGAAAACCAGGCGGGTCGAATGATGGTATAGTCGAGCTGACTGGTTTCAATCACCTTAGCACCGGCAGCGTAGGCATCCAGAGTGCTTCCAAGCATTTGGGCGTTCCAAATGCCATACTTTCCTGGGATTTCTTGGTAAATACCGTTTGCCGAGATCCAAATAATACGTTTGAGCCCGGTCGCACGCATCGCTTTGACAACGGCCTGTCCTTGTTGTTTGAGGTTAGCGCCATACAAATTAGCATAGATGATATCTTGTCCGCTCATGGCTGTCACCAGTTGGTCATAATCTTTGACGACATCGGCTACGACTACTTTGACACGAGCGTCGTGATGAATATCTTCTGCCAGACGTTCGGGATGACGAGCTAAGAGGGTCATTTGGACATCCGGGCGATCAAGTAATTGGCGTTCGACCAAGGTTGCAATGGATCCAGAAGCACCTAAAATTAAAATATTTTTCATGATATTTTCCTCCTAAAGGGTAATAAATTTAACGGTTAAGACACCAATAAACATTAATAGTAAGCCAATCGACTTAGAGCGTGTCATGCGATTAGCGGCTGATTCGAAAAGCCCGTAGTTCTCAATCAAGGCACTTCCTAGTAATTGACCAAATAGGGCTAGGACAACGACTTGGCCAGTCCCAACACGGGGGACTAACCACGCGCTGCCTAAAATATATAAAGCTCCAATAATTCCGCCAATCCAAATCCACCAGTAGTGTGGGCCTTGTTTAACTGCCAAACGCAAGGTACCGACGTTAGTCAAAGTAATGAGGTTGACTAACAGTAAACAAACGACCCCAATCGTGAACGAGATAAATGCGGCTTGAACGGGTGATTGGAGCACCGTCCCCAGATGACCGTTGATCGCTGTTTGCATCGCCATGAGCATTCCGGAAATGACGGCAAAGATTTGATAAAAATGGGTTTTAAGCTGATGATTAACGGTTCCTGCTTCTGAACTGAACGGTTCATGATAATCAAGGATGCCAAGTGACAGCACGACCCCACCAACGATTAGTAGCAATCCGACTAACTTGGCGATGGTCAGGGGGACAATTGGCGAATTAAAGAGACCAAATTGATCAATAATGATACTCATAAAAATTTGCCCCATAATCGGTAACACAGTGGTTTGTAAGCTACCAATTGCCTGAAATAAGATGACATTACCGGTTAAGGCGATGGTCCCGAACAGGCCGCCTAACCAGAGCCAACTGGGATTTTGGCTAATAACAGTTGGACTAATGAGTAACGGTTGATGGGTGGCGATACTGAGTAGCAGTAAAAATAGCCAAGCGATTAAAAATGAAAGGCCAGAAGATAGGTAGGGGGATAAGACAATTTGGCGCATTTTGGCATTGACTGCGGTTTGCATGGCTAAACCGGCCCCCATTGCCACTGGGAATACTAAAAGTAACACTGAATCACTTCCTGTTTGTTTTTTAGGTTGATTTAAGTTTAATCAGTCGTTGGGACAGAACCAATTCTAATTTGTGAAGCGACTAATCGGTTTTTCCGATTGGTTCCGGCGAGCCACTTGGTTAATTAATAACCAGCGATGATTATCGGCAATAAAGGTCCATTGCAGTTGGACGGTAGCTGGACGGTTACTAGCAAACTGAATTTGTGTGGGCATACAGACGCTGCCGTGGCTACCGTTGATTTTAGGTGTCGAAATGGTTGAAAAGTCCAAGTAAAGTAAAGTGTCGTTTTGAATCATATCGATCCAGTCATATTTAGAGACTGGATGACCATCAAGGGGGGTGTACTCGGCACTGGGTGCTAACATCTGATTGAGTAAACCGACATTTTTAGTTATTAACGCCGTCATTATTTGGTGGGTACAATTGAGCAAGGCGACTTGTTCGCTTGTCATGATTAACGACTCCCTTTCTAAGTTGATTGATGTGAACGAGTCTTATCATAGCTTGGATAAGTTTCGTAACCAATCTGACTTTTCGATGGAATCAATCGGTAATTGCGATGATTGCAGGAAGGTGAGGTTTGAAGCCAGCAAAAAAGCGCTCAGATGGTCTGAACGCTTTAATGGAATTGATTTTTTAAAATTTCAGCAAAAGTTTCAATATAATACCCAGAATTATCTTTTTTCCAATAGGCATAGTAATGTTGAGTCAAGTCGCGACCGTGGTCGACCAACTTCAAAACCCGGTTAGTATTGGGATCAATATGACTACCGGTGCGACTGTTGACGACGACGTAGCCTTGGTTAGCAGCAGCTAGCATCTGAGCTTCGCCGAAACTAGCAGCGATTTGGAAAGGACTTTGAATGCCTAGAACCTCTCGATAATAAGCTTGTTCGGAAGTGTATTGATCAGCACCCACGATGAGAATGCAAGGCAAGTCGGTCAAATCAGTCGTATCAATGACCGTCTCTTTAGTCTTAAAGGCGTTGTTTGCAACAATGACCATGTAATCGGCGGACGTTAAAAATTTATTCTCATAACTAGTTGATAAGTTATGCCGTTGGTCAGAAAAACTCAAGTCAATTTTGTCATCACGGAGTTGTGAAAAGAGCTCCGTGTAAGAATTACTATGAATCTGGACACGAACGTGCGGGTAGGCTTGTGAAAATTCCGAGACAGCTTGTAGAAATTCTTGCGAGCCGAATTTTCTTAGATAGCCAAGACGTAACGTATAGGTTGACTGAGTGTGATTTTCGATGGCTTGGGTTTCCGTAACTAAGTGTTCGACTTGTTCTAGGACCACTTGGCAATGATGATAAAAATATTCACCAGCGGGAGTTAACTCAAAACTGCGTCCTTGCCGCTTGACTAAGGTCACACCTAGTTGTTCGGCAAGAATTTTTAGTTGCTGGGAAAGTGACGATTGGGAGATTTGGCACTCTTCGGCAGCTTTGGTATAACTGTGATTATTGACGACTGCCACGAAATATTGCATTTGACGAAACATGAACTCACCTCTGTACTTAGTTTAGATGATTTTATTTAGGAATACTATGAATTAGACGACCGCCAGTGAAAGTTGCGAGAAAGTTATCAAATAATAGCTAAACTGCTCACCGGTTGAAAGATGTTGCTCTCATCAGTTCCTAACCTGACCGGGAAGTATGATACAATGGAAAAGAGTTTACACCGGGACCCTCGTTAGTTAGCGGGAACCGTCGCGTCGCCCGTAAATGAGTAAATTTTAATGGACGGTGCTAAACTAATTATGAGTGAACTACAAACAAGTTTGAAGGGGATTTACGTCATGGCAGAAACAAAACCAACCTATTATATTACGACGCCGATTTACTATCCTTCGGGGAAATTACACATTGGTAACTCTTACACGACCATTGCGTGTGACACCTTAGCACGCTACAAGCGGGCCATGGGTTACGATGTCTTCTTCCTGACCGGGACGGATGAACACGGTCTTAAAATTGAAGAAAAAGCTGAAAAATTAGGCACTGATCCTAAGACTTACGTGGACGGGATGGCTAAGCAGATCAAGGATTTATGGAAGCTGCTTGAAATCTCAAATGATAAGTTTATTCGGACGACCGATGACTACCACGAACACGCCGTTCAAGAAATCTTTGACCGGTTGCTTAAGAGTGGCGACATTTACTTAGGCGACTACGAAGGCTGGTACTCAGTTGACGATGAAGAATACTTCACGGAAACGCAATTAGCCGAAGTCTTCCGTGACGAAAACGGTAAGGTCATTGGTGGGAAAGCACCAAGTGGCCACACCGTTGAATTGGTTAAGGAACAGACCTACTTCTTCAAGATGAGCAAGTATTCCGATTGGTTATACGATTACTACCAAGCCCATCCTGAATTTATCGAACCATCGAACCGGATGAATGAAATGATCAATAATTTCATTAAACCTGGTTTGGAAGACTTATCAGTGACGCGGACGAGTTTTACTTGGGGCGTTTCCGTTAAGTCTGATCCAAAACACGTGGTTTACGTTTGGCTAGACGCGTTGATGAACTATATCACCGCACTTGGTTACGCGACTGGCGATAGCGAAGACTTGTTCAACCATTACTGGCCAGCTGATGTCCAGATGGTTGGGAAAGAAATCGTGCGTTTCCATACGATTTACTGGCCAATCTTCTTACACGCTTTGGGCTTACCATTGCCAAAGAAGGTCTTTGGTCACGGCTGGTTGTTGATGAGCGATGACAAGATGTCCAAGTCAAAGGGGAACGTGATTTACCCTGAAACGATCGTGGAACATTACGGTCTGGACGCCTTACGTTACTACTTGATTAAGGCAATGCCTTATGGCAACGACGGGTCATTCACGCCGGAAGACTTCGTTGCTCGGGTCAACTACGACCTCGCAAACGACCTCGGTAACTTGTTGAACCGGACCGTTGCCATGATTAATAAGTACGAAGACGGGAAGTTGCCAGCCTTTAAGTCGGACGTCACTGAATTTGACGCCGACCTTGAAGCGACGGCCGCTGACGTGATCAAGGCTTATAACGATGACATGGATAGCTTGCACTTGTCCAACGCATTGGGCGAAGTTTGGAAACTGGTTAGCCGGACGAACAAGTACATTGACGAAACGGCGCCTTGGCAATTAGCTAAGAGCGAAGATTCAGCGGACCAAGCTAAGTTAGCCAGTGTCATGGCCCACTTAGCCGCTAGTTTACGCGTTATCGCCAGCTTGATCAGTCCCGTTATGACGCACGCACCAAAGGAAATCTTCACACAACTTGGCTTAGACATTAACGACTTAGCCATCGCTGACTTGAAGATGAGCGACTTACCAGCCGGTGCGCAAGTTGTTGCTAAGGGAACGCCAATCTTCCCACGGGTTGATATGGACGAAGAAATCGACTTCTTGAAGAGTCAGATGACCAAGTCAGATAAGCAAAAGGGTCGTAAAGCAATGGCAGCTGCAAAGCACGAAGCTGAAGTTGAACACGATTGGGACCCAGCGCAAACGCACTTAAACTTAACGAAGTCAGAAATCAAGATTGAAGATTTCGACAAGGTTGAATTAAAGGTTGCGGAAGTCATTAACGTTCAAAAAGTTAAGGGTGCCGACAAGCTCCTCCAATTCCGATTGGATGCAGGGGATGCGGATCACCGTCAGATCTTATCTGGAATCGCAAAGTGGTATCCAGAACCAGAAGACTTGATTGGTAAGAAAGTCATCATCGTTGGTAACTTGAAGGCCCGCAAGATGCGCGGCGAAATGAGCCAAGGCATGTTGCTTTCTGCCGAACACGATGGTCAAGTTCAATTGATCACCGTGCCAGAAGCCATGGTCAATGGATCGTTGATCTCGTAATTAGTCACTTGAATAACACAAACCGCTACATGACTGTCTTTGGCAGTGACGTAGCGGTTTTTTTGTTGTCTTGACTAAAGGTTGAAAAGTCTAAAATTGCGATTAACACTGTAACAGTAGCAATCGTCATTCCTAAGTTATTCGTTCCGTCGGGTAGCCTTGTGCTATGGGGGCCGGTGCCAGCCAAGGTTCGGCCTGACACCTCGATTCAAAGCCGACAGCCCACGTCTTTGAATCGCCCCGCAAAATTGGCAGATAAGAAACACCTGCCAATTTTGCCGACACAGCACACCAAGGCTACCCGACTACGCTTAAAATAGACTTACTATCGTTGTTACTTGTTCCAGGCTAGGTCCGGTCCCACGACCACATGTCATCAGAGGCAACCGGACTAGCTTACCAGTAGCTGATTTGTAGTATTTAAATAGTTAGAAACCCCTTACTTTCTTGTTCCCATAAATCAATCGGGTGCTATAATTATATTTATAAAAAGGGAGGATTTTAGTTATGAAAAGATTTTTAAAAGCTGGCTTAATGCTGGTGTTGGGGTTAGCACTAGTTGCGCCAAGCCTAACGACTACGGCGGATGCTTCTAGTAAAAAGGTGAAGGTCATCTCAACGACTCAGGTTGCGAAGAAGGCTTATCACGGTAAAAAGGGTTACATTTACAGCAGCGCAAAGCTAACCAAGAAAAAGTACAACATGAAGAAATATAAGTACACGACTTGGTACCGCTCAAAGAAGGCTAAAATCAAGAAGTCGGGGAAGAAGTCTTCTTTGACATATATTACGGCTGGCAAGAAAAAGGGCTGGATTTACAGCAAGTATTTGATTGCCGGAAAAGCACCAATTAACAAAAAGAAAATTATGAAAAATGATTTAATAGCGTACAATCGCGCAATGATGTCAGCTAGTTCAGATTTTCAAAACTCTGCAGTTGTTTCCGATGGTGACTATGACTCAATGGGGCATGGGCTGGCTGATTATTTGTACTTTAGTGAAGATGCCGCAAAAGATAAAGTGGCAGTTTTAAAGGTTTATAAGATTTTTAAGGGACGTTTCAGCAAGTCTCAAAACAAAAACTTGGCTGCGATGGCTGAAGATTTAAGTGATTTTCATATTACTAAAGCTAACCGAGAACTTGGCGCAAGTAAGTTAGAAACATTTGGTAATACGCTTGGTAGATTAATCTATGATCTTTAAACATAACTGAATCAGAAAGACCGCTCGAATTTGGAGCGGCCTTTTAGTTTGCTAAAAAATGGTTTTTGACAAATTTAATTATATCCCGTACAGTGATACGAGCAAGAAATGAGGTGACTACGCATGAAATACGAACAAATTTTAGTGTGTGTGGCCGTAGATGGAAAAGGACGTTTTTCCGCAAATTAATTTAAATAGGAGTCTAAATTAAATGAAAAACGTCCAAAAACAAGTTCCATCACTACTATTATTAATCACGTTGGTGGGGTTCCCACAAATCAGTGAATCGATTTTTACCCCCATCCTACCGGCACTAAGCAATGCCTTACACGTCAGCGCCAGTCGTAGTCAGCTGACTATGAGCATTTACTTCGTGGCGTTTGCCATCGGGGTCCTTTTCTGGGGCCAGTACGCGGATTACCGCGGTCGGCGTTCTGCCATGCTCGGCGGCCTCGTCTTTTATTTACTGGGCAACTTAGGGTTGCTTTTAAGCCCCGGATTTAACTGGCTATTAGGGAGCCGCTTAGTGCAAGCGTTTGGGGCGAGTGCCGGGTCGGTCGTCACGCAAACTATCATGCGCGAAAGCTTTAGTGGCGTGAGCGGAGCCAAGGTCTTTGCGAAGGTCAGTGCCGCTATGGCGTTGTCGCCAGCACTTGGGCCGGTGATCGGCGGAAGTGTGCAGACCATGTGGGGTTACCACAACGTCTTTTCCGTTTTGATTATGATGGCGATTGCCTGCCTCTTATATGCAGGGGTTTGTTTGCCCGAAACGCGTCCAACTACGGTAAAAGTGGCCAACTGGTCGCAACAAAAATTGGTCGTCAAGCGGCTGTTGAGTGACCCGGTCGTGTGGACCTACGGGATTTTAATTAGTGGGATCAATGGAATTTTGTTTAGTTATTACGCCGAAGCGCCGTTTATTTTTGAAGCGCACTTTGGTTTTTCAGCCGTCGCTTATGGCAGTCTCGGTTTATTACTGGCAGCCGCCAGCTTAGGTGGTGCGCTATTAGTGAACTGGCTAGTCAATTACTGGTCACCGATGCACATCGCGTTGGGTGGCTTGATGCTCAGTAGCGTCGCGGCTGTTGGGCTAGTCATGGCGGCTAGTTTGAATCAAGTTCTCGGGATGTTGGTTGGAATTTTCGTCGTCTTCCTAGGACTGAACGTGACGTTACCCAACGCGCTCAACCGAGCCTTAATTGGTTACGAGTCCGTGATGGGCAGTACCAGTGGCTGGTTCAGTCTCGGCTACTACTTGGCGGTCAGCGCCCTGACGTACTTGATGAGCTGGTTGCATCATGGCAGTATTACGACCTTACCCGCCTATATTCTAGGAATTTGCCTAGTGATGAGTATTGTTTACGGGTGGCTATGTCGGCGAACGGCTGTGTCACGAAATTAAAACGGTTATTATGAACTAGATGAACACTTGTCGTCCGACTTTACTGTAAAGGATGGCAAGTGTTTTTTGATGTTCATGGTTAAGTGAAAAAATTAGATAATTTTTTCAGAATAATGGTCCAATTGTTGATTTGCTTTGTCTTATCGTATTTATGCAGACTGATTAGATAGCTCTAGTTTAGCTGTAGGTTGCCAGTGACGTTCTCTGCGGTGAAGGGGTTGTTAGTCCGATGGTTTTTGTCGGGCTGACAACCCGGGGCGACTTTGATGATTTGCGGGTTGGGCAAAGCATCAAAGCGAAGCCTAAGACCGCTTTTGGGCTTAGGCTGGTCCCCACGGCAGAGGGCGTCACTGGCAACCGGAAGCGGGTTAGTATTTCTACGTTAATGGCCCGTCTTTTAGCCTGTTATCTGTTGTGCGCTTGCGTCCCATGTTAAAATCAACTAAGATAACAAAAGTCGAAAAGGGGTTCTGACATGCGTATTTTTGATTCTCATACCCATTTAAATAGTGAAGAGTTTATTCAGGACGTGCCGCGCTACTTACAGCAGGCTAAAGACCTCGGCGTGGTTCGGATGGCCATCGTGGGGTCCAATACCCAGTTAAACGCTGATGCCATCAAGTTGGCGGAAACGTATCCGGAGTTAGTCGCAATCGTTGGTTGGCACCCGGAAGATTCAAAGAACTATACGAAGGAAACTGAAAAAGTTTTAATTGAACAGTTGCAGAAGCCTAAGGTCGTTGCTTTAGGTGAAATCGGGCTGGATTACCACTGGGATACGTCACCCCAAGAAACCCAACGCAAGGTGTTCGCGCGCCAAGTGGCCATTGCTAAGGACATGGGGTTACCGATTTCTGTGCATAACCGCGACGCCTTTGAAGATACTTACAAGATCTTAAAGGCTGCGGACATCCGTGATACCGGTGGCGTGATGCACAGCTTTAACGGTGATCCCGAATGGCTGAAGCGGTTCTTGGACCTCGGCATGCACATCTCATATAGTGGGGTGGCGTCGTTTAAGCACGCCGACGAAGTCCATGATTCCGTTAAGCTTACCCCGCTAGACAAAATGTTAGTGGAGACCGATGCGCCGTACTTGACGCCCGAACCATACCGCGGCAAGCAGAACGAACCGGCTTACACGCGTTACGTTGTCGAAGCGATTGCCAAGTTGCGGGAAACCACACCGGAAGCCATCGCAAGCCAAACTTATCAAAATGCAGAGGAATTTTTTAAGATTGAAAAAGATTAAAGAAGTAATTGTCGTTGAAGGCAAGGATGATACCAAGCGCTTAGCTTTGGCCGTCGATGCCGATACGTTAGAAACGAACGGCTCAGCGATTTCCGAAGAAACGTTGGCCCAGATTAAACAGCTCCAAGCGACGCGCGGCGTCATCGTGTTTACCGACCCAGATTTTTCTGGTGAACGGATTCGCAAGATTATTTCCGCCAACGTTCCGGGAGTGAAGCACGCCTTTTTGCCCCGTAAAGCGGGGGTCCCAACGAAGGCGGGTGGCAGTCTTGGCGTTGAACACGCTAGTCCGGAAGCAATTCAGACGGCACTGGCGAACTTGTACACGGAACGCGTCGATGAACCAGCGACCTTGATCAGTCAGGGTGACCTGATTCGAGCGGGCTTATTAGCGGGGCCACAAGCCCGCCAACGCCGCGAACAACTCGGAGAATTATTGAAAATTGGGTACGTCAACGGCAAGCAGTTGCCGAAGCGACTCCAACTTTTTCAAGTCCAGCCAGATGATTTCTGGCACGCTGTTGAACAACTAACTACAGAGGTGAACAAATGAGTAAAGCTTTAGATATTGCCAACCCAGCTCGAACGCAAGCGATTATGCGCACGTACGGCTTACAAGTCAAAAAGAGCCTGGGCCAAAACTTTTTAACGGACCAAAACGTCTTACACAACATTGTTTTCACGGCGGACATCAGCCAAGAAGATAACGTGATTGAAATCGGGCCCGGAATTGGGGCCCTGACGGAATACTTAGCACGGGCGGCCCACAAAGTCTTAGCGTTTGAAATTGATGACCGGCTCCTGCCTATTTTGGATGAAACGTTAGCCGACTACGATAATATCGACATCGTTAACCAGGATATTTTAAAAGTCGACTTGCCAGCGATGATCCAAGAACATCTGGAACCCGGCCGTCCGTTGAAATTAGTCGCAAACTTGCCGTACTACATTACGACGCCAATCTTAATGAATTTATTGGCGGGAGACGTGCGCTTTGAAAACATCGTCGTTATGATGCAAAAAGAAGTGGCGGACCGGCTTGCCGCTGAACCCGGCACTAAGGCGTACGGTGCGTTAACGATTGCCGTGCAATACCGGATGGCTGCTGAAATGGCAATGGTGGTACCACGGACCGTTTTCGTACCATCACCAAACGTGGATTCAGCGATTGTAAAGTTAACGGCCTTACCGCCACGGACCCATTTACCATTTGACGAAGACGCCTTTTTCAAAGTGGTTAAGGCGGGATTTGCCCACCGGCGGAAAAACTTATGGAACAATTTACAGAGCCTTTTTGGCAAGCTCCCAGAAACTAAGGAAGCCATTCAAAAGGCCTTGGATACAGCTGAAATCGATCCTAAAATTCGGGCAGAACGGTTGACAGTGGACGAGTTTATTACCCTGACGGACGCCCTGCACCAAGCCGGCTTACTTTAAGATTGGTCTGGTTATAAAATGGTTGCACATTGGAAAACCTTGTGATATAATATTGACTTTTCTATGAAAAGCTAGTATAGTAGCTTTCATGAGGAGGATTCTGAATGCCAATTTCATTAGCTGCAATTAAAGATAAACTCGACTCCCGGATCGGCCAACGTATGAAGGTCGTCGCTCAAGCGGGTCGAAAGAAAACCACTGAACGCCATGGTATCTTAAAAGAAACGTACCGTTCTGTGTTTGTTGTAGATTTAGACCAACAGGAAAACGCATTTGAACGGGTCTCCTACAGCTACACCGATGTGTTAACGAAAAACGTTCAAATCGCCTTTGAAGACGAAACAACTGAAGCTTAATTCGCGTCACGTGAATTCTCAATATTAAGACCCCCAGCAAGGTCTTTTTATTTTGCTCTGATATTAGTATAATTGTATCAAAGCAAGCTAGCACTCGTGCGAGCACGGGGATGGAAGAGGGTGAGACGCGTGCAAATCGTGGAAAAAGCGCCAGCCAAAATTAACTTGGGGTTAGATACTTTATTTGAACATCCTAATGGGGATAAAGAGTGGGACATGGTGATGACGTCGGTCGATTTAGCCGACTACGTGCAACTAGAGGATCTGAAGACGAACCGAATTGAGATCGTTACTGACAGTGGCTTTTTGCCCAATGATCGGCGTAACTTAGCCTTTCAGGCGGTCAGTGTCTTGAAACGGCACTACCATGTTGACCGGGGCGTTCGGATTACGATCAAAAAGGCGATTCCGGTCGCAGCGGGTTTAGGTGGCGGTTCATCGGACGCCGCGGCGGTTTTGCGCGGCCTCAACCGGATGTGGGGATTACATTTAGACTTAGCGACGTTAGCGCGGCTCGGACTACAGATTGATTCCGATGTCCCGTACTGCGTCTTTAGCCAAACGGCCCACGTTACTGGTAAGGGTGAAATCGTCACGGCGCTACCAAAGCTCCCGCCGATGTGGATCGTGTTGGCCAAGCCGAAAGTCAGCGTGTCAACGCCTAACATTTTACGGCAAGTCGACTACGATCAGCTAACGACCCATCCGAACATCGAACGGTTGTTGGCGGGCATTCAGAATCAGAATTCGGCTGAGGTTTTTGCCAATATGGGGAACGTGTTAGAACCAATTACGTCACGGCGTTACCCGGAAATTACGCAAATTAAGGAACAATTATTGAACTTTGGTGCGGACGCCGCTCAGATGAGTGGCACCGGACCAACCGTTTTCGGCGTCTGCCGCAAGCAGTCTCGCGCACAGCGGGTTTACAATTCACTAAAGGGTTTTTGCCGCGAAGTGTATTTAGTGCGACCGGTTAATTTAGTCGAACATTAGTGGTATTAAAGCCTGGGCTGTCTCGGGCTTTTTTTTAAAAAGATGATGAAAGCGCTTGCTACAGCGGTGAACTTCTGTTAACAATTAGGGTGAATCATAACGAAAAGGCGGTTTATGACGTGTTATGTGGCAAATTATGATTAAATGAAGTTGAAATGAGGTGGCTAAGATGAAACAGACAACGAAATTAGGATTAAAATTGGCCGGCGTTGTGGGTACTGCGACTTATGCCGGTTCATTAGTCGGTGGCGTGTTAGCCTATAAGATGGCGATGCACGTTAGCGATGCGCAAAAGAGCCGTGGACAGGAATTATCACGATCTGAAAATACCGAAATCGAAAATTTTTGGTATGAAAAGCAACCCCAACAAGAGTGGGTGATCCAGTCGTTTGACGGCTTAAACTTGGTGGCCACCTATATTCCCAACCCGAAGACGGTGGGTCGGCTAGTGATCCTAGCACACGGCCTCGGCCATTCACGGGAGCAAATGATTCCGTACGCCCGGATTTTTATGAGCTTGGGCTATGACGTCTTGATGCCGGATGCCCGGGCATTTGGCGATAGTGAAGGGCATACGATTGGTTACGGCTGGCTTGACCGTTTGGATTATGAGCGGTGGATCACGGTGGCTTTAAACCAGTTGGGTGACGACGTTGAAATTGTCTTAATGGGAATTTCAATGGGCGCCGCAACCGTCATGGCCACGAGTGGTGAACCGCTACCCGAAAACGTGAAGGCCATTATTGAAGACAGTGGGTACGTGGACCTATATGATGAGGCGAAATATCGCTTGACGCATAAGTTCCATTTGCCAGCTTACCCAATCATGCCCGTCGCCAACTTGATTGCAAGTCGGCGCGCGGGGTACGCCTTTAAAGACGGCCGCATTTTGCACCAGGTCGCCATCAGCGGGTTACCGATTCTGATGATTCACGGGTCCCGTGACAAAACGGTGCCGGTGCGCAACGCACACCAACTATACGATCAATTGCCACAACAAAAAGAACTCTACATTGACCCGGATGCCGCCCACGTGCAAGCGATTCGAACCCACCCTGACCGCTATCAGGAAGTGGTCGATGAATTTTTACGTGAAGAAGCCGGACTAAGTGGAAACGGAGAGAACTAATGTCAACACCAATTAACATTCTAGTGACCTTGGATGCGGGCTATTTACCGCCATTGAAAGTGATGCTATGGTCGCTAGCCGCCAATAATCGCAACCAGGATTTTCACATTTGGTTAGTACATGAAAAACTGACCGCGACCCAGATTGAAGAAGTGCAGGATTTGACCGATGCGCTGGGATGGAAACTGACGGCGTTAACGACTAAAATCGATTTGACGGACCAACCGGCGCTAATCAAACGCTACCCGCCAGCCATGTATTTTCGGTTACTCTGTGGGCAGGTATTGCCCGCCGACGTGCACCGGGTGATCTACTTAGATCCCGATACTATCGTCATCAATGACATCACGCCGTTGTGGGAACTCGACTTGCAAGGTAACATGTTGGCGGCGGCCGCACACCGCGGTGTGACTAAGCTGGTTGATAATGTGAACCAGCTGCGGTTAGGGACCACGACGAGTTACTTCAATTCGGGTGTCTTGGTCATCGACGTGGACCAAGCCCGCGAGAAGATTCATTTGTCAGACATTACGGCGGCCATTGAGGCTTACCACGATTATTTGATCTTGCCGGATCAAGACGTGCTGAACTTCTTATACGGTGAAGCCATCTTGGAAATCGATGAAGAAGTCTGGAACTACGATACCCGAAAGTACTTGGTGTACCAGACGCGGACGCTAAGCAAGCACGATATTCACTGGGTGATGCGCCATACCCGCATTTTACATTATTGCGGCACGCCGAAGCCTTGGGACGCGACTAGTGATAGTAAATTTACGAGTTTATTTTTAAATTATCAACAACAGGTCCAACGCTTATTAGCTGATTTAAAGCCAACGGAAGCGTAACCAAAAGCCACGTAATCTTTTGATTGCGTGGTTTTTAGTGTCGGCACTCTATTGACAAATGGGCCGGTTCAGGTAAACTAAAACAGTAATCATTACTATTTACTTTTTGAGATGGGGGTAGTGAAATGACGGAACCCTTAATTGCCGTCCAACATTTGGAAATTGCATTTCCAAATAATCAGGTCTTTAAAGATCTAAATTTTGATATTCAACGCGGGGATTTCTTAACGGTCATTGGTGAAAATGGTGTCGGGAAGACGACCTTGATCCGGGCTTTGCTAGGCATGGTGAAACCAGCGGCGGGCCAGATCAAATATTACCCGAATAAAAAGGCCATTCGCGTGGGCTACGTGCCACAGTTTCGGAACCTTGACCAAGAATATCCGTTAACAATTGAAGACTTTGTTAGTTTAAACTTACGCGGCTGGCGCCCGTGGTTGTCTAAAGCGGAACGGCGACAGGTCGAAACGGCCATGGCGGTGACGAACGTTAAGAAAATTCGCCAGCGGCCACTCGGCATGGCTTCGGGGGGCGAAAAGCAGCGTGCTTACTTGGCACAAGCCATTGTCGAACAGCCGCAGCTTTTGATCTTAGATGAATCAACGGCGAGTCTGGATAACGAAATGAAGTATGAACTGCTCGATCTCGTGCAGAACCTTAACCAGACGAGTGACATCACGGTGTTCTTTGTCACCCATGATTTACCGCTGGCTAAGCAGTACGCCAAACATTACTTAGCTTTAAAGCCGGGCCAACAACAATTCGGCAACATTGCGGATATGTCGGTCGAAGCGCTGAAGGAGGTCACCAATGTTAGCGATGTTTAGTTTAGCGTTTATGCGTAACGCCTACTTAGCCGGAACGTTTATTGCAATTATCTGTGGCACGATTGGCGTATTCGTCATTGCCCGGAACCTGTCATTTCTGACCCATAC
Organism: Lactiplantibacillus paraxiangfangensis; assembly: GCF_036246185.1. Taxonomy (NCBI): domain Bacteria; kingdom Bacillati; phylum Bacillota; class Bacilli; order Lactobacillales; family Lactobacillaceae; genus Lactiplantibacillus; species Lactiplantibacillus paraxiangfangensis. The sequence goes on along the minus strand of NZ_BTPW01000002.1, from coordinate 76,270 downwards.
CTTGTCCGAAATCGGCTTTGCCGGTGCGGCGTTTGGGATCTTTATGGGTTGGACCGCGCTAAGTGGGATGCTGATTTTTACCGTAGTCAGCTCGGTCATTGTCGGTCAGATGAGTGTGAAACAGTCACGGCGCGAGGCGTCGATTTCGGCCATTTCCGCCCTGTTTATTGGACTCGGAATCTTGTTTTTATCCTTGTCTAATCAGACGTCCAGTTATGCCACCAGTATTTTATTTGGGAGTGTGATAGGGATTGCCAACACCGATGTGTTACGGGTTGCTTTACTTTCCGGGATTGTGTTACTAGCCATGTTAGGCCTCTACCGGCCGTTGAAGTTCGATTCGTTTGACGCCATTGGGGCCAAGGTCAGTGGATTATGGACCACGGCGATTTCCGTGGTGTTCCTAGTCCTAGTGGCGATGAGTGTCAGTGTGGCTGCTCAAATCGTTGGGTCACTGTTGATTTTTATCTTATTGACGTTACCCGCCGCGGCCGCACGGTACTTTGTTCACACGGTCAGCAAGATGATTTTTCTATCGATTGGCTTTGCCCTCGTTGGGGTGTGGGTCGGGTTGTACCTGAGTTACTTGACCAACCTCCCCGTCAGTTTCTTTATCGCTTCAATTGAATGTGTCTTTTACTTTGCTGCGTTAGGGTATCAACGCATTCACGTCGGCAGTTAATCATTAAAAACAAGCGTCGTTCAGTTTTAAGCTGAACGGCGTTTTTATGTGAGTAAAAGGAAAAGCTATTCCGGTTGCCACTGATGACATGCGGTCGTGGGACCGGGGCTAGCCTGGGGAGCGGTCTAGTCCCTCGCCCGGAACACTTGCAAAATGCGCAACTGTCCCGGACCGTCCGTGGTGTAAGCTCGGCAAAAGAAACGCCGCGCCAACACCACCATCACGACCGATGCCATCAGTGGCAACCTCTGATTATCCAAATCATAATAGTAAGTCTGTTTTGAGCGCAGTCGGGTAGCCTTGGTGTGCTGTGTCGGCAAGATTGGCAGGTGTTTCTTATCTGCCAATCTTGCGGGGCGATTCAAAGACGTGGGTTATCGGCTTGGAATTGAGGGAGCAGACCGCATTTTGGCTGGGACCGTCCCCCATAGCACACCGAGGCTATCCGACGAAGCGGATAATTTAGGAATAACTATCGCTACTGTTCCGGTGTTAATAGCAGTTTTAGCCTTTTCAACCTTTAGTGAGTAAAAGGCCAAATATGCGTTAATTAACAATCGGCTAGTACCTAAGTATCACTTTTTTTATTGTTCCTTTTTTAGGGGCTAAAAAAGTCGTTCGAGCCGAATTGAAACGCAAATCTTAAGAAATTCCGATAGTTCGCTAAAAAGATTGTAAAAAACTACCTTATTCCCGAACGTTTGTGTTATCATTTTGCATAGACTATAAAAAAGATGATTTAGGTTGAGGTGGAAACATGAAAGTACGTAGAAGCGAACGTTTAATCGATATGACGCGCTATTTATTGGAACGTCCCCATACGTTAGTCTCACTGACGTATTTTGCGGAACGGTATGAATCGGCAAAGTCTTCTATTAGTGAAGATTTGACGATCTTGAAAAAGGTTTTTCAATCCCGCGGAACGGGTATTTTGGAGACCATTCCTGGTGCTGCCGGTGGGGCGCGCTTTATTCCTTACATTTTAAAGGACGAAGCACAAACTTTTATCGACGAAATGGCGGATAAAGTCGCTGACAAGAGCCGGGTTTTACCTGGCGGCTATATCTACTTATCCGATATTTTGGGACAACCGAATATTTTACGCCAAGTTGGTCGGGTCATTGCCACGCAATACTTGAATCAAAAAATTGACGCCGTGATGACGGTTGCGACGAAGGGGATTCCGATTGCGCAAAGCGTTGCAACGTACCTTAACGTGCCGTTTGTCATCGTCCGTAACGATTCTAAGATTACGGAAGGGTCAACGGTCAGTGTGAACTACGTCTCTGGATCATCTGAACGGATCAAGAAAATGGAACTTTCAAAGCGGAGTTTAACGGAAGGCGCTAACGTCTTAATCGTGGATGATTTCATGAAGGGCGGCGGTACCATTAACGGGATGAAGACCTTGATTGAAGAATTCGACGCGAACTTAATCGGCATCACCGTATTTGCGGAAGCTGCCTTTACGGGCAACCGGTTGATTGATGACTATACCTCTTTACTACAAGTCACTAATGTGAACGATAGCGATAAAGCCATTAAAGTCGAACCAGGTAACTATCTGGAAAAGGTTTTTGGTGCGGAAGCTTAAGCACATGTGTCACCCATACCAATTTTTTGGTATGATGGACTTATCTGAGGACTAAGGAGAAATTTCTAATGACAACCAAAAATGCAATCATCATGGCCGCTGGTAAAGGGACCCGGATGAAATCCAAGTTAGTCAAAGTACTGCATAAAGTTTGCGGTAAATCAATGGTCGACCACGTGCTGACCCAAGTTGAAGCCACTCACATGGACAATATTGTGACCATCGTGGGCCACGGCGCAACCGATGTTGAAGCAGCGTTAGGCGACCGGACCAAGTATGCGGCCCAGACCGAACAACTCGGTACTGGCCACGCCGTTTTACAAGCGGAACCTTTATTGAAGGACGCTGATGGGATGACGCTGATCGTTAGCGGTGATACCCCATTGTTCCGTGCGGAAACGTTCCAAGAATTATTTGAATATCATCAAGCGAAGGGTGCTGCGGGGACTGTTTTGACCTCGGAAGCGCCAGACCCACAAGGCTACGGTCGCGTGGTTCGCAATCACTTAGGTATCGTTGAAAAAATCGTGGAACAAAAAGATGCTTCGAAAGAAGAACAAGAAATCCACGAAATCAACACTGGTGTTTATTGTTTTGATAACAAGAAGTTATTCGAAGCACTGCACAAAGTGACGAACGATAACGCTCAAGGTGAATACTACTTGACCGATGTTATTCAGATTATGAAGGATCAAGGCGACGTGGTTGCGGCTTACCGGATGTCTGACTTTGACGAATCCATGGGTGTCAATACACGTTCCGCTTTAGCACAAGCAACCAAAGTGATGCAAAAGCGGATCAACGAAGCTCACATGGAAAACGGGGTCTCCATTATCAATCCGGAAGACACGTACATTGACGCTGGCGTCAAAATTGGCGCGGATACGATCATCGAACCCGGCGTTTTGATCAAGGGTCACACGACGATTGGCGAAGATTGCTTTATTGGTGCTCATTCTGAAATCCATGACATGGTCATTGAAGACCGTGTTCGGGTGACTGCTTCCTTCTTAGAAGACTCAATCATGCACGCGGACAGCAACATTGGCCCTTACAGTCACTTACGTCCTCAAGCTGAAATCGGCGAACACGTTCACTTAGGTAACTTTGTGGAAGTGAAGAAAGCCCAGATTGGTGATCGGACTAAGGTCGGTCATTTAACTTACGTTGGTGACGCAACGCTTGGTAAGGACATTAACGTTGGTTGTGGGGTTGTGTTCATCAATTACGATGGCGTCAACAAACACCATACCAATGTTGGTGATTCCGCCTTTATCGGTAGCAATTCTAATATTATTGCTCCCGTTGAAGTTGCGGACCATTCCTTCATTGCTGCTGGTTCCACGATTACGGATGACGTTGATTTCCACGACATGGCTATTGCCCGTGCCCGTCAAACCAACAAACCTGATTACTGGAAGAAATTACCACACGAACCAGAAAATAAATAAGCTTTCGTTTAGCTAAAAGCCTAGGGACATCTTATCCTAGGCTTTTTTGCTACTTCCGGCGGTTAAACGAATCCGTTTACTATAGCAAAAGAATGAAAATCAGAGCTGGGGAAAGTTTTAAGGGTGTTCATCAATTGAAATTACTTTTTTGTATGAAAGTTCGGGTTCATTTCTGTAATTAATTTCATTTAAACCGTTAATTGCACGTCAGATCGGGATTTGCGTCGTGAAATGACTGGTAGCGCTAACAGCCTGATAAGACGGTCACGACGCTTAAACCCGAAGTTTTGATTGGTTGGGCTCACGAAACTTTAATTTTTAGGCGGTAATGGCCGGCTTAAAGCCGAAAGACGCGCCTCCAGCCCAGTCTAGCGCAATTTATAACCGTAACAGGGCTTGATTTTCCGGCCTAAAATGCCTATTATTTAGTAAGTAATAAATTTTCGAATGGAGGAAATTATGTCAGAACAGTATTTTGATCCAAAGTTAAAGATTTTTGCTTTGAATTCAAATAAACCATTGGCAGAAAAGATTGCGGACGCCGTTGGGGTTAAATTAGGTAAGACCTCGGTTGATCGCTTTAGCGACGGCGAAATTCGCATTAACATTGAGGAAAGTATTCGTGGTGACCAAGTGTACATCATTCAATCAACTTCCGCTCCCGTTAATGATAATTTGATGGAATTGTTGATTATGATCGACGCGTTACGGCGTGCCAGTGCCAAGACCATTAACGTGGTTATTCCTTACTATGGTTATGCACGGCAAGATCGTAAAGCCCGTTCTCGCGAACCAATTACCGCTAAGTTAGTTGCTAACATGCTGGAAACCGCTGGTGCAACTCGGATCTTAGCCCTTGATCTTCACGCGGCTCAAATCCAAGGTTTCTTCGATATCCCATTGGACCACTTAATGGGTGCGCCACTGTTGGCTGACTACTTCTTAACTCACCATTTGGCTGAAAACGCAGTTGTCGTTTCACCTGACCATGGTGGTGTGACCCGGGCCCGTAAATTGGCCGAATTCTTAAAGGCACCAATTGCCATCATTGACAAACGTCGTCCACGGGCGAACGTTGCTGAAGTGATGAACATTATTGGGGACGTTAAGGGTAAACGGGCCATTATGATTGACGATATGATCGATACGGCCGGAACGATTACTTTAGGCGCACAAGCCTTAGTCGATGCCGGTGCAACCGAAGTCTACGCTAGTTGTACCCACCCGGTACTTTCTGGCCCAGCCATCGAACGGATCGAAAAGTCACCAATCAAGAAGTTAATTGTGACTGACTCAATCGCTTTACCAGCTGAAAAACGGATCGATAAGATCGAACAAGTTTCCGTTGGTCAATTGATGGGTCAAGCAATTAAATTTATCCATGAAAATAAACCGGTTAGTCCGTTGTTTAAGAACCGTTTCCACAACGAAGAAAACTAACACTGTTTTTAAGGCGTCGGGTTGGATCGTCCAACCGGCGTCTTTTTGTGACCAATCAAATAAACTGGTCTCACCAGCAAAAATGATTACAATAGAATTGAAGGGGGGCTCAGCCGTGGATTCATTTTATTGGGGTAGCCTAGCATTGGTTGGTGCCGTGACGTTGCAATTAACAGACCGGCGGCACTGGCTAACGGGCCACTTATTTTTATTTGCCATCGGGGCGTTCATGTTGGCGGCCTACCACCGGTTTAGTGCGCAGGCCAGTCCGCTTTGGCAATTAATCATTGTCGGACTAAAAATTTTGGCCTATGTTTTACTACCCATTATTATTTTCGTGGTTGCGGTTAGCTTTGTCCGCTACAGCTACCGCTTGATTCGAAAAGAAGGGTGGCATTTCCACTACAGCCTATTAGCGATTGTGGGCACGTTACTCATCTTAATGTTAGGGTTATCCGTTGTTAATTATGAGCGGTGGCAGAATAAGCAGTTATGGCAATTATTAGGATTAGCATTATTATTGACCGGTTTTTTTGCCTTTAGTTTTTTAGCTTACCTGGTTGCTTGTTTGACGACCAGGCTAGGACGGCCTCGCAAGATTGACCACATCATTGTCTTGGGAGCTGGCTTGATGCCGGATGGACGTCCGACGCGCACGCTGAGTTACCGGTTGAAAACCGCTGCGAAGTTTTATCACGCGCAACGGACTAAGTATCATGAACCGGTGACCATCGTGGTTTCTGGTGGTCAGGGTAGTGATGAAGTTGTTGCTGAGAGTACGGCGATGCGGCGGTACTTAGTTGCCATCGGGGTGCCGCGTGATGCGATTCAAGAAGAGAATCAGTCGACGTCGACTCAGGAAAACTTGCGCTATTCCCACGCGTTAATGGTGCGGAAGAATCCGTTCTACCATGCGGTAATGGTGACGAGTGACTACCACGTCTTGCGCGCAAACATTTTGGCCCGGCAATTATCATTAAATTTAACGGGTATTGGTGCGCGGACGCCGTGGTACTATTTGCCATTTGCAATGTTTCGGGAGTACTTAGCGTTGATCCTAATGTATCGCTGGACGAACCTGACCGTCGTGCTCGGAATTGCGGTCTGGTACGTCGCTGTGTTAGTAAGGTTAGTTTAAATAGAAACCGCTACCGATAATTAAAATTAGTTTTTTCGCGGTTAATGTTATAATGGACGGAGTAAAAGGAGGGGTTTGCCGTGGCTCATGCCTATCGAGCACCTTGGCGCCTGATTTTGATCGCCCTGATTGGACTAGTGACGTTATCGGGATGTGCGAAAACGACCGGTGGCGCAACCGCAAGTTCAGCGACGACCGCCGACAGTTCCGGCGCCGTTTTAACAAAAGCAGATCAGCAAATTTCACAACAAAAAATTTCCGCCGCACGCCAAACGTTGGATCGGGCAACCGCCCCAACCAAAGCGGTTAAAAATTTAGCGACCGGACTAAAATATTACCAGGACGCAGAAGAAGCCTTGAAAGATAATCAGCTTAGTTCGGCTAAGGGTTATTTTCAAACGTTGAACGATTATCAAGGGACAACGGATGCAGCCTTCATTGCAGCCCGCCGCAAACTAGTCCGGCAGTACCAGGCTGTCAAGCTAGCTAATGGTTATTATAATGCAGCGCGTGACGACTTAAGTATGCACGATTTGTCGGATGCTAAAGCAAATATTGATAAATTAGATCGGTTGGATACAATTCATCCTATTATTAAGAAGTTACAAGAAAATGCGTTGGATATGAAGCAAGCCATCATGAACTATGAGGCTTCACAATCAACGAGTTCAGGCAGTGCCAGTTCGACCGTGACGAGTAGCAGTAGCAGTACGTCATCAGCGACGAGTTCCGATAGTCAGTCGAGTTCGACTAGCAGTGATAGCAGTTCTGACACGAACGGCTCATCAACGGCGACGAGTTCGGCCAACAGTAGCAGTAGTAGCGACAGTGACTTGACGACTGCGGATATTATTAAACAGTTCCAAGATGCTGCGGGCGGCTCGTTTGCGAACGACACTGAGTTTGATATCACTAAAAAGACAAGTACGTATTACCAGATTGACGTGATTCCTGCTGCGAACGCGAAGGATTCCAGTACTGAAACGTATCGGTACTATCCAGACAGTGGCAAGGTGACGAAGCAAGATGCTTCAACCGGGGAATTTAACTGAGTTTTCAGTCATTAAAAATAGTGCGTTGCTAAATCAATACGATTTAGCAACGCACTATTTTTTGGACTAAAGTTTGGATAATATCAACAACAAACAGGTCGTGTTTAGCGAAGGCGGTCAGAGTTAGTGTGCAGTGGCCGTAAGATTAGCCGGCGGTTTTGAGCGGGCTAATCTTGCGGGGCGATTCAAAGACGTGAATTGTCGGCTTTGAATCGAGGTGCCAGACCGAACTTTGGCTGGGACCGGACCCCACCGCACACTGGCTCTGACCGCCGAAGCGACCAATTTAAAGTGCGCTGACGTTAGGCAAGTGCCCAAGTATGAATGGCGTGAGCGACGCCGTCTTCAACGTTAGTTTTAGTTTCGTACTTTGCGATTTGTTTGGCTTCTGGAATGGCATTGCCCATGGCGACACTGTTGGTGGCGTATTTGAGCATGCTGAGGTCGTTACCCTGATCCCCGATGGCCATGACTTCGTCGGCGGAGCAGTGCAGGTATTCTGCCAACATCTTCAACGCATTCCCTTTACTTGCTTGGTTGTTGAGAATTTCTAGGAAGTAAGGTGCGGAGCGAACGATGTGGTAACGGTCGTAAAAATCGGTTGGGATTTTTTTAATCGCGGCTTCCAGTAAAGCTGGATCGTCAACGACCATTGCTTTGACGATTGGCAAGTCTGGGCGCATTTCTTCCGGTGTCCGGTAACGAATTTGCATGTTGACGAGGGAACTTTCGCCGACTGTGTAAGGACTGATGTCGCGGTTAGCCGTGTAGATGTGGTCTTCACTCTCAACGTGACAATGAACGTTGAGTTTGCGGCTCAAGGCTTCGATGTCGATGTAGTCTTCGTGCGACAGTGTCAGGCTGGTAATGATCTTACCGGTCACGGTTTGTGCCATCGAGCCGTTGAAGGTGATGACGTAATCGTCGTCACCGCTTAAGCCCAACTGTTCTAAGAAGGGGGTCACGCCGCTCAACGGGCGACCGGTACAGATGACGACTTTTACGCCCTGCGCGTGGGCATCGTGGACTGCTTGGATGGTTGCGGGATTTAATTCACTGTGTTCATTGAGTAACGTGCCATCCATATCGATGGCGATTAGCTTGACTGACATTTAGATTCCTCCAGGTTAGTTGGGTAAAATTAAACGATCATTTAAAATGTATTTTTGAAACTCTTGGTAGATTGGTTTGAACAGGTCACTTTCGGCGTCCTTACTGAGCATTTCTTTCGGGAAGAAGAATCGTTGGTCCCCGGAGACTTTACCCGTAATGGCCCGCACGAGGTCACTGACGGTTGATAATTCGAGTAAGGAACCATCTTTTTGCATCAGTTCGATTTGGGTCCGCGGTTTTTTCATCTTAGGATCGTACGCGTCGTACGGCAAGTCGTAACTATCGTTAGTATCGGTATAGTAGTGACTGTCGAAGCCGGCCTGTTCAATTAATTGCTGTAAATCAGGAATTAACGGCTGCGTCAGGTGGTCAACGCGGGCGGACTTTAACGGGCGCCGGTCTAAGAAGCGGGTGGCCAAGTCTGCTAGGATGTTGTCCCGGCTATCGCGCCAATGGTTAAAGTACGTGTTGAGGACGCCATCATCCAGCCGCAAATAATCATGCAACGTAAAGTTGTTATTGAAAAATGGCAACAACATGTGCGGCGTTGCTTCGGCATCGCTAGCATGACTTTGATAAAGGTCGTTAGCGCGTTCTAGGAGGTGATCCAAGATGACTTCCATAGAACGGGAGACCGGGTGAAAGTAGACCTGCATGTACATCTGGAACCGGCTGACAATGTAATCTTCCACGGCGTGCATACCTTCCATCATGAAGGTGATGCCACCTTGGTAGGGCCGCATGACCCGCAAGATCCGCGTCAGGTCAAAGTTACCGTAGTTCGTACCCGTAAAATAGGAGTCCCGCAAGAGGTAGTCCATCCGATCGGCGTCGATTTGACTGGAAATCATTTGCACAACCTGGGGATTGGGATACGTTTTTTGAATCACGGCTGCGACCTGTTCGGGAAAGTCGGGAGCGACCCGTCGGAGCACTTGGTTGACCTCAGTTTCTGGCGACGTAATGATTTGTGCGGTGATGGCCTCGTGGTCGGTGTGGAAAATGTGCTCAAACGTGTGTGAATACGGGCCGTGCCCGATGTCATGCAGCAGTGCGGCGCACAAGGCCACTAACCGCTCGTTATCGTCCCAACCGCCGTCGCCGGGGGTCTTCGTGGGATAGTTACGGGCAAAGTTGTCACAGATGCGCCGGGTCACTTCGTAAACGCCTAGGCAGTGCCCAAAGCGGGAGTGTTCCGCGCCGTGAAAGGTCAGCGACGTGGTTCCGAGTTGTTTGATTCGGCGAAGCCGTTGAAATTCAGATGTGTTGATCAAGTCTAGGATGACTTGGTGTTGAACGTAAACGTAATCGTGGACGGGGTCCCGAAAGACCTTTTCCATGGGTAATAATTGTTGGCGGTAAGTCAAAAAAATTCCTCCGTTCGTTAACGCAAGCGTTGCTGACGGCGTTGCATTTGTTGGTAAGCCTGAGCTAAGTGGGCTTGAAATTCTGGTTCCTCGGTGAGTAACGGTAGGGTCGTCGTATCAACCGTGCCAAATTGCGCTAGGACCTGGATAAATCGGTGCTGGGCATCGGCCACGCTCAACGGTGTGCCGAGCTTTGCGCTGACGGTCGTCATGACCGTGGGATCGATATCCGGAAACCGGTCGTCTAGGTGACCAGCGAGGCCCGCCTGATAAAATTGTCTGATCAGTTGGCTACGACTGGTCTGGTCGCCGTTGATACTGACGTACAGCATGATGACCAGCGCGTCGGCGGTTCGGCGTTGCGACATGCCCGCGATTTTTTGACCATCAATACTCAGGTCATAATCACCGGGACAATACGAGCGGGTGATCTCACCCGTGGTAATCACGAGGGTGGGCCACACCGCCTGGACATACTTGGTCATCAGTTGGTAGGCGTCCGTAATGGAATAGTCGCTACGATTAGCGGGTAAGAAGAGCGAGACGTTGAGGACGCCGTCGTCCGCGACCACGGCGAGACCCCCTGAATTACGTAGCAAGGTCTGATAACCGGCCCGCTGAAGTCCCGTTAAACCGGTCGCTAGTTGTGGTAACTGCTGATCTAACAGTCCTAAAATAACGGTCTGTGAGAGCTGCCAAAAGTGAACGATCGGTTGTCGGCGTTTTGCGGTCAGCCAGAGTAGCGCGTTCGTATACGCAAAGCTATCAAGCATCGCGGCTGATTCATAGTGTTGGCTTAAAGTTGCAATGGTTGGTTGCGTCAATTGATTCACCCCGTTTAGACATCAGTTTCATCCTTAATTATACTCGAATTGCTACTACGGCGCAGGTCGAGCTAGACGATAGGTTGATTTTTAGTTATTTTAAGATGAATGGCTTATAATTAAGATGACGTTTGAAGGCGCAAGCGCAGTCGCGTGCAACGCACAACAAACTTGGAGATAATGGACGTATCGAGTCGTGCGGATACGTCCAGTAATTAGGAGGAAAGAAAGTTATGGATGATTTAACAACCGGAGTACCCGTAGCCATTCATTTAGAGACGCAGGCCCTTCAAGACGGCGATACGGCCAACTATGCGTTAGATGTTGATGGTCAGCTGGTTCAAATGGGCGGGGCATTTTACTTACGCTACAAGGAAGTCAATGATGATGCGCCTGAACCCATTCCGGTGACGATTAAACTCGCAAGTAATGGTGACGTGGTCTTGACGCGCAGTGCAACGAACCGGTTGCGATTACACTTTGCAAACGGAAAACGGGTGCGCGCACATTACCAAACGCCGATGGGGATGTTACCCGTTGAGACGGTGACGCCGATGTTACAAGTGCGGCTTCGTGAGCGGCCATTTTCCGGTGAAGTCAACGTTAATTACGACTTATACGCGGGTGAACAGCTGGTTGGTAACTACAAGTTGAGATTGCAATTCACGGCCTGATTTGGTATGATGAACTGTAAACTGTGGAAAGGACGTGCACCAGTTTGGAACTTAAACAATTTGATGGACAAAAAAAGTCCGAATTATCTTTAATCGAGGTTGCGCACGCGATCTTATCACAACATGGTGATGCGATGGCATTTGCCGATTTAACCAATGCTGTGCAATCATATTTAGGTAAAAGCGACGAAGAAATTCGGGAGCGTTTATCACAATTTTATACCGATCTGAACATCGACGGTAGTTTCATTTCCCTCGGTGACAATATGTGGGGCTTGCGTGCATGGTACCCATTTGAATCCATTGACGAAGCCGTTATCCATACCGATGACGACGAAGATGATGATCGGCCAAAGCGTAAGAAGCGTAAGAAAGTTAACGCCTTCTTAGCTGACGCTGGGGATGATGACGACGTGATCGATTACGATGACGACGATCCCGAAGACGATGACAATTATGATGATGACGATTCTGAGAGCGACGACGATGACGACGATTCAGAAGGCAAAGGCAAGTACGATGAATTAGCCGGCGTTGATGACAGTGACGATGACGCTGCTGACGAAACGTTACCAGACGGTATTGAAGGCCAATTATCCGAGTTAAATGACGACGATGATGATGACTTCGATGACGACGAAGAAGACGAAAATAAATAAGCTTCTCGAGATTCAACCTTGACGAAAAGGCAATCTCCTTGTATTATCTTAATTGGGCTCTCTGGTAGAAATACCGAGACAAACGAACGTAATTAGCTCCCTATTTCTTTTGGAATAGGGAGTTTTCTTTATTTAACCAAACCCCACGAAATAAATCTTTAAGGAGTTATCACATGACCAAATATATTTTTGTAACTGGTGGCGTTGTTTCATCAATTGGTAAAGGGATTGTCGCAGCCTCATTGGGCCGATTATTGAAGAACCGGGGCTTAAAAGTCACCATTCAAAAGTTTGATCCATACATCAACGTTGATCCTGGTACGATGAGTCCTTATCAACACGGTGAAGTTTTTGTGACGGATGATGGTACGGAAACCGACTTGGACTTAGGACACTACGAACGGTTTATCGACATTAACTTGAACAAGTATTCCAACGTTACGACGGGTAAGATTTATTCAGAAGTTCTGCAAAAAGAACGTCGGGGAGATTATTTAGGCGCGACGGTTCAAGTTATTCCACATATTACGAATGCAATCAAAGAAAAGATCATGCGGGCCGGGACCACCACTGATTCCGACATCGTGATCACTGAAATTGGTGGGACCGTTGGGGATATTGAATCCTTACCATTCATTGAAGCCTTACGTCAAATGAAGAGTGATTTGGGTTCTGACAACGTCTTCTACATTCACACGACCTTGATTCCTTACTTGAAGGCCGCTGGTGAAATGAAGACGAAGCCAACCCAACATTCTGTTAAAGAATTGCGGAGCTATGGGATTCAACCGAACATGTTAGTTGTTCGGACTGAAAAACCAATCACGCGGGAAATGCGGAACAAGATCGCGTCCTTCTGTGACGTTGAACCCGAAGCCGTTATTGAATCCTTAGACGTTAAGACAATTTACTCAATTCCATTGAACGTTAAAAAGCAAAATATGGATTCAATCGTCTTGGACCACTTTGGTATTAAGGCACCAGAAGCTGATATGAGCGAGTGGGAAGACCTTGAACATCACGTGCAACATTTATCACGGACCATCAAGATCGCCTTGGTTGGGAAGTACGTGGCGTTACAAGACGCTTATATCTCTGTGACTGAAGCTTTGAAGCATGCCGGTTACACGGACGATGCTGAAATCGAATTGAACAAGATTTCCGCTGAAGACGTGACACCAGATAACGTTCAGGACTTACTGGGCGATGCTGATGGGATCTTGGTTCCCGGTGGCTTCGGTGACCGTGGGATCGAAGGTAAGATTACGGCCATTCAATACGCGCGTGAAAACGACGTGCCATTCTTAGGGATTTGCTTAGGGATGCAAATGGCCAGTGTTGAATTTGCCCGCAACGTTTTAGGATTAAAGGATGCCAACTCGGCAGAAATCGATCCAAATACGCCAGATAACATTATTGATTTGATGGCGGATCAAGAAGACGTTGAAGATATGGGTGGGACGCAACGTTTAGGTGCTTACCCTTGCAAGTTGAAGCCAGGAACGGTTGCAGCGAAGGCTTACCATAATGAAGAAGTTGTTATGGAACGTCACCGTCACCGTTATGAATTCAACAACGCCTACCGTGAAGCAATGAAAGCAAAGGGCTTGGTCTTCTCTGGGACTTCGCCTGACAACCGTTTAGTTGAAGTGATCGAATTACCTAAGAAACGCTTCTTCGTTGGTTGCCAATATCATCCAGAATTCTTGTCACGGCCAAACCGTCCAGAAGGCTTGTTCAAAGCCTTCATCGACGCTGCCAATGTGACTGGTAAAGCAAAATAAGTTATTTAAATGAAGCACTCAAGTGTAATGACTTGGGTGCTTTTTTAGGTGCAATAGTGCGATATTAAAAATGGGTTCTAGAAATCGGTCGTCGGTTTCTAGAACCCATTTTGTGATTTAAAGTGATCAAGCGTGTCGCTAATTTAGTTGGAAGGAAACAATAATATAGAAACAATTGATATGTTATCAGGCTATAAATAATTTTTAGGAAGAAAATTTTCCGAGTGTTAACGCTTGCAACTTAAGGATATGTATAGATTATTTGTTATCTCGGACGCCCCTCAAATAATTAACGGCTTGAATGTTTGCCCCGTCACTCTTATAATATATTTATTAATTCACTTATATAAATAAGTCTGTCTGATAGATGATGAAGATGCTGAAACTTTTTACTTTGATAGAGGTTAAAAGTGTGTAATGGTTTAAAAGGAAACATAGCAAAGAAACGGGGAAGAATCCGTTGACAGCACAACTGATTTTTAAGGGTGTTGTACCAGTTAATGGCAATACCCATAAGCAAACCAATCATTGAAAATTAATTGTCCGAACTGGTCTTTTGAAGACAGCCGGCTTGACAATTAAATTGATCACGGGGGATTCGCCGTCGTTTAAAAAGGAGCGGGAAATTTGAAACAAAAAATAGCAAATCAATCAATCAAGAAGAATTTCATTTTATACAAGGGCCATACGGGTTGGAAAATCAAGACCCGTATTTTTGGAACGCTATTAGTTGGCCTTTCCGCGATGACTATCGCAGAAAGCGCAGGGACGGTTGATGCCCATGCCGCAACGGAAGCAACGCCATCTGCGGATACTTCTCAAAAACCGGCACCGAAAACGACTGGGACTGCAGTACTTAAAAATAGTGGTACTGGTGAAACACCGGCAAGCCAAGGTAGCCAGGAATCAGGTAGCCAAGCACCTGCAAGCAGCCAAGAATCAAGCAGCCAAGCACCTGCAAGTCAGGCATCGGTAAGCCAAGCATCAGGTAGCCAGGCACCAGCAAGTCAGGAACCGGTAAGCCAAGCATCAGCAAGCCAAGCATCAGGTAGCCAGGCACCTGCAAGTGAAGAGTTAACGATCCAAGCACCAGCAAGCCGAAGATTAGCAACAGGATCGCTTTCAGCTAACCTATCAATTTCCCCAGCGTCTATGCGGATTGCCCCAGAGAGCTTTTCGCTTGATAGTGTGGCAACAGATACAACTAATGATGCTGCGACCTATCAAACGTTAACACCGGGTCAGCAGATTGACGTTAGCAAGGTTAATAGTGCAGACGGCACAGTCAAGCTCTCAGCCGACCAGATTAAGGACCATTTCACGGGAACTCTTGTGAATAATGATACTACTAATACAACTAGCGGGAAGGGCCGGATAAAAAATACATCTAACATTCCCATCGGTGATGATGGCTCCGTTGTATTGACCAGTACAGATGCTCACCAAGTTTATAACACGTTTGGGGATCTCAAACCAGATTTGATCACTGGACACCAAGTAGCCAATGTTTCCTTTGAACATGACATCGACTTTAGTCATAACTTTTCAATGACCGGAGCTTTGGGAATTGGGACCAACAGCAAGGATGGTGCAGATAGTGTTGGAATTATTTTTGTTCCTGGTGATCCTGCAGCTGCAACCAAGGGTGATGCAGGACGGAGCCTGGGATTAGACGGCTTGAAAAATGCGTTTGGATTCGTCTACGATAACTATCACAATGGTCCTGAGGATGGTTATGTTGCCGATCCCGGTACGGCAGATTACTTTGGATGGCGGACCACGGATAGTAATGGATATTTACAAGCGGATACTGACACAGTAGTACCCGCAAGTTCGCTGACATTGAATGCTCGGACAGATACTCCGTTCAATGACTTCGTAATGACCTATGATGCTGAATCGAAACAATTGAAGATTAGTTTGGGTGGGCATGATTTTACACGAACAATCACTGATACTACTTCCGGCTATTCAATTTCAATCGCCGCTTCTACTGGTGCACAGACGAATAATTATGCGGCTAGAATCGATACGTTTAATTACACACCTAAGACCGCACAAGTAAATGTTAATTTCACGACACCAACGACAACGCCCTTGAGTACGACTAGTGCCACTACACCCGCACCGGTGACTGCTAATATTGGGGATACTATCTTAGTATTCTCTTCGGTGGCTGCTGCTCAGCGAGCACTCGAGAAAGACCCAACACTTAATCCTGATTTGATGACGGTGCTTCCAACCGATGCAGACGGGAATGTGTATGTTGTTGACGGGAGCCAAGCCTCTACGAATGGCTCAATCCATTACATCGGTGATGATCAAACTGTATCCGATGGTGCTTACTACAGTTATGTGGTGACTAACCTTGAGACTCAAAGTGTGGCGGTTCCAGTTAGTTTGACTTTTAAGGCCACCATAACACCAGTCGATAAGGCCACGGGGAAAGCAATTTCAGGAATTAATCCCATAGAAGTGAATGCGATCGCTGGTAAGACCACTGTAGTGCAAATCCCAGGATTTACGTCAACGACGATTACGATTCCTACACCTGTAGATGGCCAGCCAGTCAACTATAATTTACCAGTTGATATGAGCACGACGGCGGCTGAAGGAACCACGACTACTGGGGAAGTTAACCCAATCAAACATTATTACACGGCTGCTGGTGAGACGATTGATGGGACACCAGTTACTGCTAATGTGACGGTAGGGACGAACCAATCCGTTACGGATGCCCTCAATGCAACACCAATCGGTGAAGATGGTAAACCTGTCACGGATGGTAGCACGCCAGCCTACACTTGGTCGACGGTGCCTAATGCTGCTGGAACGGACTCTACAGATTCTACGGCTCCTAAGGATAGTAAGAGTATTTTAGTGCCAACAAAGGCCACACTGGATAAATGGCTTCAAACGGCTTCTGACAACCAAGCCAAGGCGAAAGATTATCAAAAGCAAACGCAAGATATTTATGACAAATTTGTTGGTTTAACTGGGATTACGCCGGAACAGAAGGCCGCCGCACAGAAACTCTTGGATTCTGTTAATGATATGTACGCGCAACTTTCGACAGATAATGCCACGGCTAAGGATGACTTGCAGGCCGCCGAAGATGCTACGGACCCAGAGACAATTTTTGAAAAAGGTCAAGCTGGGTATAATGCCATGGCTAACATGGATGACACCCTGAAAACGTTCCAAGATGACTTGGATAATTTGACTACGACCAACGATGCGGCAGTTGCTAGTTTAGCGACCTTTATGTCTTGGTCACAGGCTTATGGCCAAACTGTCGGCATCCCTGTCGTGAATGTTAATGAGGATGGATTTGGTGCAACGCTGACTCAAGCCCAAAAGGACGGTTTTAACAATCCGGATTACTACTACTACATTGATGCCACGGATTCAGATGCACACGTGACGCCTAAAAATGTGGGGACCTACTATTTCAAGTTGACTGATGCTGGTCGTACTTATCTTAAGAGCTTGACAACTAATACTAATGCTGGTCTCTACACGTCAGCGGCACTTACGATTACGCCAGTTGATGCGACGCCAACCCTTGAAGATTCTAGTCTGCAATATGGCGGTGTTGCCGGCATGTTACCATTAGCCAATATCAACTACCATCTGGGTACGGTGGCTGGTGATGATGATCCGGCGCTTAAAATTACTCAGGACGATTTTGAAATTGACGATGCCAATGGCAATAAGGTCGAAATCAGCAAATTGCAAGTCGGTGGCAAGTATACGATTCGTTATACCGATGCTGCTCAGACTACCCTGAAGAACGATAAGAATTACAACTTCACGTTTGGCACGGCCCCATTAACTGTGACACCACGGGAAGTTTCGATTGTTGCTGCAAAAGCCGGGAAGACCTATGGCGACAGTACCGATCCGGCTCTGACCTTGGACAATGATTCTGCCAAAGCTGCTTTAGTCAACGGTGATGACGTTTCTAGTCTTGGTGCCGCTCTGACGCGGGAGACTGGCGAAAATGTTGGTAGCTATAAGATCTCCGGTACTGCCACGGCAAACCAGAACTATGCCGTAAAGGTTACGGACGGGACTTTTACTATTGCTAAAAAGCCAATCACGGTAACAGCCAATAATGTTAACGTCGATTATGACGGTACAGCACATCAAGTTGATCAAGCAGGCTTCAAGCTTGATTCTGGTGATGATAATAAGTTAGTTGGTACCGATACACTGGCCGATTTGAAGGTGACGTTGACGCCAAGCGCCGAAACCAACGCTGGAACGTATACCATTTCGGGTTCCTCAACGGCAGCAAACTATGACGTCACTGTCAATGATGGAACTTTGACCATTGCGCAAAAAGATGCCACGATTACTGCCGATGCCGCTACCGTGGGGTATGGGGATACTTTACCGACATTTACGGTAACTAACAGTGATACGGGCTTAAAGACCACACTCGATAATACTGATTTTGAAATTTTTGATAACAAGGCAAAAGCGGTTGCTACGGGTCAATTACAAGCCGGTGGCGACTACACGATTCAATTGACTCAGGCGGCCCAAGACAGTTTGAAGACTGCCAATCCTAATTACAAGCCTAGCTTTGGTGCGAACAAGTTGACCGTTTCACAACGGGCAATTACGGTTCACATTGAAAATGGTGGCAAGGATTATGGCGTTACGAACGATCCAGCCTTGACGTTTACCATTCCAACCACCACTGCCGCCGGTCAAACTAACGGTACGTTAGTTGATCCAGATACTCAGGCTACATTAGGAGTGACGTTAACTCGGAAAATTGGGAATGACGCTGGCACCTATAACATTACTGGGACGGCTGCCAATGATGGTAATTACAAGGTCTCCATTGAAAACGATGGGACCTTCACGATTGCACCGATTGCTGGAACCGCCACGGTTGCCGATACTAGTGTGGTTTACGGTGACGCTTTGTCAGATGATAAGGTAACGGTCAACGGAACAGATACTAGTGAACTTAGTGCGGACAATTTCGAGATTGTTGATACAAAGACAAAATCTGTTGTGACTGCTGACAAACTGCAAGTTAACGGAAGCTACACGGTGCAGTTGACACAAAAGGCTCAGGATGCTTTAAGCAAGGCTAACCCTAACTATACTCTCAGCTTTGTTGCGGGTGGATTGGCTGTGACCAAGCGGCCAATTACGGTGCAAATGAATAACGTCACTACCACTTATGATGGCAAGGCGCACGGTGCGAATGGCTTCATCGTTGCATCGGGTGATAAGTTAGTCGATGGTGACAGTGATGGTGCGCTTGGCGTTACTCTGGATCCAATCTCTGAGACTGATGCTGGGACATATGCGATTACTGGAAAAGCTGATTCAGCGAACTATGATGTAACGCTTAAAGATGGGGCACTGAATATCACTCAAGCGGACGGAAACGTGGTTGTAACGGGGACTAGTGTCGTTTATGGTGATTCATTGCCAAGCCTGTTGGTCTCAGTTAATGGAGCGACAGCTAATAAGCTTAGTGCGGACAATTTCGAGATTGTCGATACCAAGACAAACGCTGTTGTGACCGCTGATAAACTACAAGCTAACGGAACCTATACGGTGCAGTTGACGAAGGATGCTCAAGATAAGTTAAGCAAGGATAACAGCAACTACAAACTTAGCTTTGGTACAGATGCTGCTTTAACCGTGGCTAAGCGACCAATTACGGTACAAATTAAAAATGTTACTACCACTTACGATGGCAAGGCGCATGGTGCGAATGGTTTCGTCATTGCAACGGATGTGCCGAATAACGCGTTAGTCGATGGTGACAGTAATGATGCACTTAGTGTTACTCTGAATCCAATTTCTGAGACTAATGTTGGATCATATACGATTTCTGGGAAGGATGCTTCGGCGAACTATGATGTAACCCTTAAAGATGGGGCACTGAATATCACCCAAGCGGACGGAAACGTGGCCGTAACGGGGACTAGTGTCGTTTATGGTGATTCATTGCCAAGCTTGTCAGTCTCAGTTAATGGGGCAGCTGCAAGTGAGTTGAGTGCGGACAATTTCGAGATTGTTGATACAAAGGCAAAATCTGTTGTGACCGCTGATAAACTACAAGTTAACGGAAACTACACGGTACAGTTGACGAAGGCTGCTCAAGATAAGTTAAGTAAGGATAATAGCAACTACAAACTTAGCTTTGGTACGGATGCATTGACTGTAACTAAGCGTCCAATTACGGTGCAAATTAATAATGTTGAGACCACTTACGATGGTACAGCACATGGCGCAAATGGCTTCAGTATTGCCAAGGACGATAAGCTAGTCAATGGCGACAGCAATGATGCGCTTAGTGTTACTCTGAATCCAATTTCTGAAACTAATGTTGGGACGTATACGATTACTGGGAAGGATGCTTCAGCGAACTATGATGTAACGCTTAAAGATGGAACGCTGAAGATTGATCAAAAGGCCGGTAACGTGGCCGTAACGGGGACTAGTATCGTTTATGGCAATTCATTGCCAAGCTTGTCAGTCTCAGTTAATGGGGCAGCTGCTAGTGAGTTGAACGCGGAAAATTTCGAGATTGTTGATACAAAGACAAACTCTGTTGTGACTACTGATAAACTACAAGTTAACGGAAGCTACACGGTACAGTTGACGAAGGCTGCTCAAGATAAGTTAAGTAAGGATAATAGCAACTACAAGCTTACCTTTGGTACAGATGCTGCTTTGACTGTGACTAAACGGCCCGTCACGGTTCAAGTTTCCGACCAACAATCTTATGCAGGTGAAGCTAACCCGCAAAACGATGCGAAATTAACAAGTGGCGCGTTTAAGGATGGCGAAGGGGTAACTGACCTGAACTTAACTTACAGCGAACCAACCAATCCTGCCGTCGGAAGTTACACGATTGATGCCACTAACGGAAATACTAATTATGACGTGAAGGTTCTTCATGGTCAGTTAACAGTTTTAGGCAAGGAAAAAGATGCGGCTGGTACTACGACAATCACTGAAAAAGATGCAGCTGGCAACGTAGTTAAAATTGATAAGCAGTGGCCAGATGGTAGCCATACAACGTACACCTATGATCCAGCGACAGATAAGCGGACTGTAAGTGAGCAAAAGGATGGCAAACAGGTTGACCAACAGGAACTTACCTCGGATGCTTCCAAGGTAACGTTGTCTGATGATGCCAATACAAGCACGACCGTTACACTTGATCCTACGACCAAACAGCCAGTATTTGAACACGACACGACGGAGACAAATGCTATCGGCGATACTACCACGACGAAAGACGCCGATGGTAATGTCGTTAAAGTAGTCAAGCAATGGCCAGATGGTAACCAAACGACGTACACTTACGATCCAATTTCTGGGGACCGTGCAGTGACAGAAGAAAAGGATGGCAAGCCAGTCGACCAGCAGAAGATTACGTCTGATGATGCGAAGACAACCTTGTCTGGTGGTGATGACGTTAAAACCATCGTTAATACTGGGAAACCAGGATCACAACCAACGTTTGAACATGACACAACCAAGACGACGAAAGATGATGCTGGTAATGTTACTGCCACGAC
This sequence comes from Lactiplantibacillus paraxiangfangensis, assembly GCF_036246185.1. Taxonomy (NCBI): domain Bacteria; kingdom Bacillati; phylum Bacillota; class Bacilli; order Lactobacillales; family Lactobacillaceae; genus Lactiplantibacillus; species Lactiplantibacillus paraxiangfangensis. Next base: position 54,927 of record NZ_BTPW01000002.1, on the reverse strand, counting down.
GAAAGATGATGCTGGCAACGTCATTAATGTCACCAAACAGTGGACCGATGGGAGTACGACGACCTACACTTACGATCCAGCCACTGGTAAACAGAATGTGACTGAGCAAAAGGACGGAAAGACGGTCGATCAAAAGACCATTACTCCTGATGCACCGAAAGCCACTTTGTCGACTGGTAACGGTGTTGAAACTACCGTTAATGCGCCAAAACCAGGTGCAGAACCAACGTTTGATCATGAGACGACGAAGACTGATGGCGACACGACCACGACGAAAGACGCCGATGGCAATGTTGTCAAAGTAGTTAAGCAGTGGCCCGATGATAGTCAAACGACGTACACGTATGACCCAGCTACTGGGAATCGGACTGTGACGGAACAAAAAGACGGTAAGACAGACAATCAGCCAATTGCAAAAGATACTAACAAAGCAACTGTGTCTGCTGTAGATGGTGCTAAAACGATTGTTAACGCCGGACAACCAGGGTCACAACCAACGTTTGAACATGACACAACGCAGACGACGAAAGATGATGCTGGTAACGTTACTGCCACGACGAAGGATGATACTGGCAACGTTATTGATGTCACTAAACAGTGGACCGATGGGAGTACGACGAAGTACACTTACGATCCAGCTACTAAGACGCAGACGGTAACGGAACAAAAGGATGGTAAGACAGTCGATCAGAAGACCATTACCCCTGATGATCCGAAAGCAACCTTGTCAACTGGTAACGGTGTTGAAACCACTGTTAATGCGCCGAAACCAGGGTCAGAACCAACGTTTGATCATGAGACGACAAAGACCGATGGTGATACGACCACGACGAAAGACGCCAACGGAAACGTTGTCAAAGTAGTTAAGCAGTGGCCTGATGATAGTCAAACGACTTACACTTACGATCCAATTACTGGGGACCGTGCAGTGACGGAACAAAAGGATGGCAAGCCAGTCGACCAGCAGAAGATTACGTCTGATGATGCGAAGACAACCTTGTCGAGTGGCGATGACGTTAAAACCATCGTTAATACTGGGAAACCAGGGTCACAACCAACGTTTGAACACGACACGACGCATACTGAGACTGATAAGTCTGGTAATACCACTGCCACAACGAAAGACACTGACGGTAACGTCGTTAAGGTTGTGAAGCAGTGGGCCGATGGTAGCCAAACAACTTACACGTTTGATCCAGCTACTGGTAAACAGACCGTTACGGAGCAAAAAGACGGTAAGACGGTCGATCAGAAGACCATTACTCCCGATAAGCCAAAAGCAACGTTGGCAAGTGGCGATGGCGCTGAAACGATTGTTAATACTGGGAAACCAGGCGCAGAACCAACATTTGAACATGACACGACGCAGACCACGACTGATAAGTCCGGTAATGTTACGACCACGACTAAGGACGCTGACGGCAATGTCATCGAAGTTACGAAACAGTGGACCGATGGGAGTAAGACAATTTACACCTCTGATCCAAAGACTGGTAAACAAACGGTGACTGAGCAAAAAGATGGTAAGACGGTTGATCAAAAGACCATCACACCTGATACGAAAGCGACATTATCAAGTGGTAATGGTGTTGAAACCATCGTGACTGCTGGGCAACCAGGGTCAGAACCAACGTTTGAACATGATGCAACCAAGACCACGACTGATAAAGCTGGTAACGTTACAACCACGACGAAGGATGCCGATGGAAACGTTGTTAAGATTACGAAGCAGTGGACCGATGGGAGTAAGACAATTTACACCTCTGATCCAAAGACTGGTAAACAAACAGTGACTGAGCAAAAAGACGGTCAAACGGTCGATGAGAAGACCATCACACCTAATGCGAAAGCCACATTGGCCAGTGGAGATGGTGTTGAAACCATCGTGACTGCCGGGCAACCAGGCACTGAACCAACGTTTGAACATGATGCAACCAAGACCACGACTGATAAGTCTGGTAACGTTACGACCACGACGAAAGACGCTGATGGTAATGTCATCAAGGTTACTGAGCAGTGGACTGATGGGAGCGTGACGACTTACACTTACGATCCAGCCACCGGTAAACGAGTGGTTACGGAACAAAGAGATGGTAAGGTAGTTGATCAACAAACCATCGATCCTGATGCGACGAAAGCCACATTATCGAGCGGTGCTGGTGTTGAAACGATTGTTAACGCTGGGCAACCAGGGTCACAACCAACGTTTGAACATGAGACTATCAAGACCACGACTGATAAGTCCGGTAACGTTACTGCTACGACGACGGATGCCAATGGCAATGCCGTTAAAGTAACGAAGCAGTGGACTGATGGAAGCAAGACGATTTACACTTACGATCCAGCTACTGGTAAGCGAACGGTTACGGAACAAAGGGATGGTAAGACGGTTGATCAACAAACGATCGATCCGAATGCCTCGCAAGTAACATTAGTAGATGGTGCTGGTGGTAAAGTAATCGTCAACTTTGGTAAAGCTGGGACGGAACCTTCCTTTACACGTCAACTTGCTGCTCAAACGGGTCGTCGCCAGGTAACGGTACAAAAAGCTGGTATCAACCAAGGCAAGCGTGCAAGTAAGCAGGCGAAACCAGTGGTTCAAGGTAAAAAGAGTGCGCAGTCAGCAACGACTAATGAAGTAGCAGGTGACGTTGCTGTAACTGGGCGTGTGCAGGCTCAACCAAAGGCGAAGTCCAATCAGAAGCAAACGGAATTACCACAAACGGGTCAAAAGAATGAAAGTTTATTGGCCGAAGTAGGGGTAGTCTTATTAGCACTGTTGGCAGTACCATTTATTCGTCGGCGCTCACATTAATTTGAGTCATTAAAGGCATGAGAGCAATGCCTAGATAGACCAAAAAACCGTCCTGAGGTTAAGGGCGGCTTTTTGGCGTTCTACGATAAAGCGTATCTTGTTAATCAGGATGCGCTTTTCTTATACTGATTTTTAAGGAAGGACCGTAAGTGTAATCAGGCCGCTTTTGATAATAAATATTTAAAATGATAATAAAAAACTATTGACTTTGATTGGCGAGTAGTTTAGATTAGAAGGCGTAATGAAAGCGCGACCATAATGGCTAGTAAACGAACGGCTTATTTAGAGAGCTAACGGTTAGTGGAAGTTAGTTAAGCTGGTTGGTTGAATCCACCATTTAGCGCTTGGTTTCGAGATAAGAAACCACGGTGAGACGTTATACTCATTAGAGAATGCCGATGCATTAAATTGGGTGGTACCACGTTGATAATCAACGTCCCATAGTCTTAGTAACTAATTAAGACTATGGGACGTTTTACTTTTTTTAGGAGGTTTTTATTATGTTAAATCCCAAATATATTCGTAACAATCCAGAACTGGTCAAGACTAAGCTACAAACGCGGAAAGTTGATCCAGCCGAAGTTGAAGAATATTTACAATTAGATCGTCAAAACCGCGATGCGATTACTAAGGTCGAGGGGCTTAAACGTGAAAAGAATCAATTGACTCAACAAGTTAGCCAAAGTGATCCTAAGACGGAAGCTGGGCAAGCCCTGATTCAACAAATTAAAACCATTAACGGGGACATCAAGAGTACTGAAGCGGCCCAAACGGAAGTTAGCGAACGGCTGAACTACTTAGCCATTCGCTTCCCAAACTTGCCGGCCGATGACGTTCCCGTTGGTCCTGACGAAGATAGCAACGTTGAACAACGCAAGCATGGCGCTATTCCAACCTTTGACTTCAAACCAAAAGCCCACTGGGAATTAGGCGAAAGCTTAGGCATCCTTGATTTTGATCGGGCAGCGAAGGTTTCCGGGGCACGCTTTGTTTATTATAAGGATGCGGGGGCGTTGCTAGAACGGGCCGTTTACAGCTTCATGCTCGACCTGCATACCCAGAAGCAGGGTTACCACGAAATTATTCCGCCATACTTGGTCAATGCGCAAACGATGTACGGAACGGGCCAATTTCCTAAGTTCAAGGAAGACGTCTACACGGTTGAATCTTCGGGGATGACGTTGATTCCAACGGCGGAAGTTCCGTTGACGAACTACTATGCCAATGAGATTTTGAGTGAGGATCAATTGCCAACTTACTTCACCGCGATGACACCTTGCTACCGCTCAGAAGCGGGGAGTGCTGGTCGGGACACCCGGGGCTTGATTCGGATGCACCAATTCCATAAAGTTGAAATGGTGAAGTTCTGTAAACCAGAAGACTCATACACAGAATTGGAAAAACTAACGGATAATGCGGAAGAAGTTTTACGTGAACTTGGTTTGGCTTACCACGTGATTGAACTATCAACGGGTGATACGGGCTTCTCATCGGCTAAAACGTATGACGTTGAAGTATGGATGCCAGAACAAGGTGTTTACCGTGAAATCAGCTCGTGCTCAAATTGCTTAGACTTCCAAGCACGGCGGGCCATGATCCGTTACCGCAAAGCGGACGGCACGGTTGACTATGTCCACACCTTGAATGGCTCTGGACTTGCTGTTGGTCGGACCGTTGCTGCGATATTGGAAAATTTCCAACAAGCGGATGGCTCGGTCAAAATCCCGGCAGTGCTCCAACCTTACATGCATGGCATGACTGAAATAAAATAAAATTATTATGAGAATAAATTATTATTCTCATAATTAACATAACTAATAAATCCATTTATATCAATAGATTGACGTTTAGATAAATTATCATTTTAATCTAAATGCCAATCTATTTTAATTTATACAATTAATTTATTAGGACTTGCAATTGAATTCACACGCGAAAATTCTCTATTGATGATAATCTTTTATCGTAAATGAAAGGGCTTCCAAAGAAGAGAAAGTGATGTAGCTCACAATCCGGATATTGCGAATTTCATCTTTGAGACGACCCTTACGGAAAAAGTTAGGAGGATTCATCATGCAGATAATTTTGGGCGTACTAGTATTACTTAGTGTGATTGCGGTGATGACACTGTTCACCTTTAAAGCACCGCAAGGCCAAAAAGCAGTTAGTGCACTTTCGGGGGCTGCTTGCGCAACATTTTTACCACAAGCATTTTTAAGCTATGCCATTGGGGGCGTATTCCATATTGATTTTATTAAACAAATTGGGGACACCATGGGATCGTTAGGCGGCTTGGCTGCAGGGGCGTTAGTACCATTAGCCTTTGGGATCAATCCAGTATTTGCAGTTTTATTGGGGGTTTCCTTACTTAAAGTTAAATTATTACCAGCATTTATTGCCGCTTACATTGTGTCATTCTTAATTAAAGAAATTCAGAAGCGGGTTACGGATGGTTTAGACCTTATTATTATCGTGTTAGTTGGTCCCATCTTAGTTAATTTCATCGCAGGGTTAATTTCACCCGTAGTTTTAATGATTTTGAACACGATTGGTGGGACAATTGTGACAGCTACTAAGGGGAACCCATACGTTATGGGCGCGGTCTTAGGTGCAATTATTCCATTAGTCGGGATGACGCCATTATCATCAATGGTCTTGACCAGCTTGATTGGGTTGACCGGCGTGCCAATGGCAATCGGGGCGCTCGGTTGTACCGGGAACTCCTTCCTGAACTTTAGCTTCTTCCGGAAGTTGAAATTCGGTGACAACTCCACGACTTTAGCGGTGGCGATTGAACCGCTAACACAAATAGATATTATTGCAGCTAATCCAGTCCCAATCTTTGCTACCAACGCGGTGGCCGGGGCTATCAACGGAATCATCGTGACGGCCTTCGGATTGGTCATTAATGTGACTGGGATGGCGACCCCTTGGGCGGGCTTAATTGTTACCCTTGGGATGAATCCAGTTATGAAAGTTTTACTGGCGGTAGCCTTAATCTTTATTAACAGTACGATTTGGGCTTACGTTGGTGCCTGGGTATTTAAGAACTTCAAGATTCACACGGTTTCTGAAATTCGGGCTGACGATCAAACGGATGACTATCAAGCTGGTGCCGAAGCAAAAGCTTAAACACCACGGTGATGATTTAGTAGGAGGATGACTACGATGACGGTTAATTATAAAAGTGTATTTGATATCATTGGTCCAATCATGATTGGACCATCCAGTTCTCATACGGCTGGCGCCTGTGCGATTGGCCGCGCTGCCAACAGTATTTTTAAGGATAAGCCAACGGATATTGTCATTCATTATTATGATTCTTTTGCCCAGACACATAAGGGGCACGGAACGGATTACGCCATTATTAGCGGTATCTTAGGTTTTGACCCGGATGATAGTCGGGTACCATACGCAATTGGGTTGGCACGGGACCAAGGCATTAACATCACGTTTATTGAAGAACCTGGTGATAGTCCAATCAATCACCCTAACACCGCAATTATTGATTTGAAGAATGAACATAAACAAGTGTCAGTCTCCGGTTGCTCCATCGGCGGTGGGACGATTGAAATTCGCGAGATTCATATGGATGGTTTTGACATTAAACCAAAGGGGCCGCTTCCAATCCTGCTAGTTCAGGGGGGCGAAGATGACCATCAAAACGTCACTAAGCAATTAGCAGATTTAACTAAAGTGAATGCGCATCAACGTTATCAAACGACCAAGGGAAATATGTATGAATACGATTTGGATCGGCGTTTGAAACATGATGAGATTGAAAAGATGGCCAAAGATTATTCCAAGTTAGTTTACTTATAGGGGGTACGAGAGCATGTATATGAGTGTAGCGGATTTAGTCGCAGATTCAGTTGCGAAAAGTAAACCAGTTTATGAATTAATGATCGAACAAGAAATGGCCACTTCAAACTGCAGTCGTGAAGAAGTTTGGCATACGATGAGCCGGAACTTGGACGTCATGGAAGCTGCCGTCAAAAAGGGCGCAACGGGTGATGGGGTTTACTCGACGACCGGTTTAACCGGGGGCGAAGCCGTCTTGCTTAAAAAGTACCGGCAAAAGGGTCAAACTTTATCTGGCGATACGATGATGCAAGCCGTTCAAAATGCCATTTCAACTAACGAAGTTAACGCTGCGATGGGGGTTGTCTGTGCGACACCGACGGCCGGGTCAACGGGGACTTTACCAGGTGTGATTTTCACCTTGAAAGACCGTCTAGATTTGAGCCGGGACCAGATGATTCAGTTCTTATTCACAGCGGGCGCCTATGGCATGGTCATCGCTAATAACGCCAGCATCGCTGGGGCCACTGGTGGCTGTCAGGCCGAAGTTGGGAGTGCCTCCGCAATGGGAGCCGCTGCCGCGGTTGAAATCGCTGGTGGGACTGCTGAACAGAGTTCTGAAGCCTTAGCCATGGCAATCAGTAACTTATTAGGGTTAGTTTGTGACCCCGTTGCGGGCTTGGTTGAATTACCTTGTGTTAAGCGGAATGCCATCGGGGTCGGTAACGCATTGATTGCCGCCGACATGGCGTTAGCCGGCTGTACCAATAAGATCCCCGCCGATGAGGTTATCGGCGCGATGGACCGGGTTGGTAAAGGACTACCGAAGGCGTTACGGGAAACTGGTTTAGGTGGCTTAGCGGCTACGCCAACCGGGATTCGGATGAAGATGAAGATCTTCGGTAAGGCCCAAACGAAAGCTTAAAGTTCTCAGGCAAGATGACGGCCACTAAAGCGGCCGTCATCTTTTTCTATCAAGAAGCAGTTGAATTAATGCAAGCGGTTTTATTATTGTGATAAAATAGTATTAAATATCGTGATAGTAAAATTTTAGCGTAGCAATAGTGAAAGACCTAGTGAGGTGACGGTCCATGGAAAAGACATTATCAATGAAGCAGGCCTATATCCGAGAGTTCATTCCCTTTGTTGATTTCTTAGCGGATATTTTAGGTCCCAATAGTGAAGTCGTATTAAATGATTTATTAGACTTGAACCATTCCGTAGTGGCGATTCGGAATTCACATATTTCGCATCGTAAGGTTGGCGATCCAGCTACCGACTTAGCTTTACGAACGATGAAGGCCGGTAAAACGGAAAAGCGCGATTACTTAGCAAACTACAAGGGTGTGACCCACGGAAAATATCCGATGCGGTCGTCAACTTACTTCCTGCGCTTAGATGGTGAAATCGTGGGGATGATTTGTATTAACACCGACGAGAGTGACCTGGATGAACTCCAACAACAGGTCATCAAAATTATGCGCGATTACAAACATTTAAATGCGCCAAATATTCATACGCCCAAGGCTGCCCCGGTCCAAGAAGAAGTTCACGATTCACCGGTCGCACCAGAACACTTGACGACGTCAATTACCGACTTAGCGCGTGAAGTCACCCAGACGGTCTGTGCGGAATACGGCGTGTCAGTTGAATACTTAAAGCAAAACGAGAAATTAGAGATTGTGCGGAACTTGTATCACCAAGGCTATTTCTTGCTGAAGGATTCAGTGAACGAAGTGGCTAAAGTGATCAAGGTTTCTGATCCGAGTGTTTACCGTTACTTACAGACGGTTAAGGATGAGGATAAAAATATTAATACTGATTAACGAAAAACCACCCTGCAGAATAGCTGCAGGGTGGTTTTTGCGTTAGCGTTATTATTTGAAGAACTACGACCGCTTTTTGAGGCTCAGGGTCATTGATGACGTTTCTGATCTTTTGGAGGGACGCACCTGTTGCGGATGCTTGGTACCCCATTCGTAGAGCCAGAAAAGCCAATTAGCGACGATCAATTGACCAACGATTAGGAGTGCACTGTTGGCCGTGATACCAGCAACGGCTACGATCAGTAGCGGCATTACGATGGCATAACTAATGGGTAGGATGCGTGCTGTGCGGACTGAAGCTTTCATCACTCCCAAGGCATACTGCAAATAGACGTTTAAAATAATGACCGCAACTAAGCAAAAGACAACGATATAATTACTTATCAGCATAATTCCCACCTCCGATATCTAAATTAGTTGCAGTATATCATAGATTTAAATGGGAAACAGGTATGAAAGAAAGTGGGATTTATGAAAATATGATTAGACCAGTCTTTAGCGCTACTTGCTGCAAAAACTTTCTATCAATTATTAAATATTATCATGCCGGGGTTAGGAGCACCCATTTGAATTTCAGTTATCAATTGATTATTACCGTGATAAATCTCATTCATTTTTAACTTGTCCAAAGTAGTTGAAAGCCTTTACAGTCAACCGTTTAGCACGTGAATTCATGATTATCAGAAATTATCAAATTGGTTGCACGGTCTAAACGGAGCATTTTATATGATATGATATTGAGTAATCAATGGAGGTGAAGACCATGTTAACTGCCAAGCAAGTCAGACGCCGATTGCAATGTGAGTTAGTCACGATTGCCGACGATTACCAAGTTGATATTGAGGATCGGATGTATACCGAAGCTGAATATCAAGGATTGATGCACCTACTGCTAAATCTCCGAGAGCTTAATATGGACCCGGACAACGTGGGCCAGTTACTAGCGATTAATTAAAGAACCACCCTAACAATATAATAAGGAAGTGATTATGATGACAGCCGATAGTCCGTCAGGCTCAATTCAGTCCAGAGAGTGCTAATGCCCAAATTACCTTTGCGCATTAGCACTTTTTGAATACATAAAATTCGGTGGGCTTGTTAGCTAGTAAGGTTGTTTTGAGCGAAGTCATTAGTTTTAAATCGTTTGACTTTTACTTCTTCACCTGAAAGTTAATTAATGCGCACAAATGTTAGGGGAGGAAGCATTTTATTTGGGGATAACGGGGCTAAAAAATTGTGGAATCTTAATGAAAACGGTTAAATGAGAACAGTACAAGAATTTCTTGTTTAAAAAGATTACAGTTTCCTGATATTGGTTGTTTTTTCGGGCGACATTCTTTATTATGGTTAATGATTGTATGATACAGTGTGACACTTATTTAGCGAGGAAAGTTATGTTATGAAAAAAATGATTATCCATGGCGGAAAACGACTTTCTGGGGAATTAACGATCGGTGGCGCAAAAAATAGTACCGTCGCACTGATTCCTGCTGCGATTCTCGCAGATACTCCGGTCCGATTTGACACGGTTCCGCACATCCTTGACGTTCACAACTTAAAGATTATTTTAGAATCGATGAACGTCCATTCCACATTTGAAAATGATGTTTTAACCATTGATCCAACCCACATTGAAGAATCCGAATTACCAAGTCACGCAATTAAAAGTTTGCGGGCTTCATATTACTTTATGGGTGCCTTACTAGGGCGTTTTAACCGTGCTACGGTGACGTTCCCGGGTGGGGACAATATTGGGCCACGGCCCATTGACCAACACATCAAGGGCTTTAAAGCACTTGGTGCCAACGTCGTTGAAGAAAACGACTCTGTGTTTATCTCAACTGGTACGGAAGGCCTTCACGGTGCCCGCATCTTTTTAGACGTGGTTTCCGTTGGTGCTACGATTAATATTATCCTAGCGGCCGTTAAAGCCCACGGGACAACCACAATTGAAAACGCTGCAAAAGAACCCGAAATTATCGATTTAGCGACCTTCCTAAATAACATGGGTGCTAAGGTTCGGGGCGCTGGTACGGATGTTATCCGGATCGAAGGCGTTGATTCCTTGCGTTCACGGGCAACCCATACGATTATCCCTGATCGAATTGAGACGGGGACTTATCTATCATTGGCGGCTGCATTAGGTGACGGCATTTTACTGAAGAATGTTATTCCAGAACACATGGAGTCCTTTACGGCTAAGATGATCGAGATGGGCGTTGATCTACAGATTAATGAAGACAGTATTTACGTTCCACGCACGACTAATCTCGGACCAGTCCGGATTAAGACGGCGACCTATCCAGGCTTTGCAACCGACCTACAGCAACCCATTACGCCGTTATTATTACGGGCAACGGGCAACAGTGTTGTGATCGATACGATTTATCCACAACGAACCCAGCACATTGCGCAGCTGCGTAAAATGGGCGCGGACATTCACGTCCAGGACAACTTGATCGTGGTGGGGCATTCTTCCCACTTACAAGGTGCTCACGTTGAGGCGGGCGAAATCCGCTCGGGAGCTGCACTAATGATTGCTGGCTTAGCGGCCAATGGCACGACTGAAATTTCACGCGCTGACAATATTTTACGGGGTTACGATCGGGTAATCGAAAAACTGCACACTTTAGGTGCGGACGTAGAAATTGCAGCGGACGAACAAATTTCTGAAGGTTAGACCGCTGTTACAAGCTAAAGAGAGCTGTGCTTATGGAAAAAATTTTAACGATGCACGACCTTGAGCAAAAAACGCTGAAGGAAATTTATACCTATGCACGCGACTACAAGATTCAGTATTATTCACAGATGAATAAGAAGGAATTATCGCTAGCCGTATTGCGGGAACAGGATAAAAAGCGTGGGTTTGTGCAAATGGAAGGCGTCTTGGAAATTATTGGCCAAGAGGGCTATGGTTTTTTGCGGCCAATTAACTACGGGCCGTCGCAAGAAGACATCTACATTTCACAATCTCAAATTCACCGGTTTGGATTACGGAACGGTGATTACGTCGCTGGCCAAGCACGTCCACCCAAGCCTAATGAGCGTTATTACGGGTTGATGCGCGTTGGGACGGTCAACGGTAAGAATCCCAACGACGCTAAGCAGCGGCCTCATTTTCCGGCGCTAACGCCGCTATATCCAGATCGACAGATTAAATTAACAACAACTGGTTCAGTCCTTGCCACCCGGTTAATTGATACGTTTGTACCGATTGGGTTCGGGCAACGGGGTTTGATCGTGGCGCCCCCGAAAGCTGGGAAGACGACGCTGTTAAAAAACATTGCCAACGGGATTATGACCAACTATCCGGATGCCAAGTTAATTATGTTATTAATTGATGAACGTCCGGAAGAAGTGACCGACCTTGAACGCTCGATTAAGGGTGAAGTGGTCAGTTCAACTTTTGACCAGCAGCCCCAAAATCACGTGCGGGTCGCTGAGTTAGTTTTAGAACGGGCGCGCCGGTTAGTTGAAGATAAGCAGGATGTTATTATTTTGCTGGATTCAATTACCCGCCTGACCCGGGCCTATAACTTAGTGATTCCATCAAGTGGTCGGACGCTTTCTGGTGGGTTAGATCCCACGGCCTTTTACAAGCCGAAGCGGTTCTTTGGTTCCGCACGGAATATTGAAGAGGGCGGGAGCTTAACGATCCTTGGGACGGCCTTAGTGGAAACGGGTAGCCGGATGGACGATATGATTTATGAAGAGTTTAAAGGAACTGGGAACTCGGAATTACAACTTTCACGGGAACTGGCAGAACGCCGGGTCTTCCCCGCGTTGGATTTGAAACAATCCAGCACGCGGAAGGAAGAGTTGTTGATTACGAAGCAGAAACTCGAACCGATTTGGCAGATTCGCCGGTCGATGAACGGGAATGCGTTAGAGTATACGGAGCAATTATTACAATTCCTCCGGCATACAAAAACCAACGCCGAGTTTTTGCGTGACCTGGCGAGCTTAAAGTTTAGTAGTCAGTCGTCACGGCGACCGCGCCGCTCGTAAATCAACTTGACGATTATAGCGGGTTCATGATAAGATGTTACCCGTTGATTAAAACAATGATAATCTCTGTTTCAGCAAATGATTCAGGGCAAAGGAGCGTAATATTATGCAAAAAGGAATCCATCCAGATTACCACGCCGTTGTCTTCCAAGATTCAACGACTGGTTTCAAATTCATCTCTGGTTCAACAGCAACGTCTAGCGAAACTGTTGAATGGGAAGATGGTAACACTTACCCATTGATCCGTGTTGAAATTACTTCAGATTCACACCCATTCTACACTGGGAAACAAAAGTTCAACAAGGCCGATGGTGCTGTCGATCGTTTCAACAAGAAATACGGTCTCAAATAAGCATTCAATTAATAGACGTTTCAGCTTCGGCTGGGCGTCTTTTTTTGTGGTGTCACGCCTATCGCTAACTGGAATAGGGTCGAAATATTTCTGAACAGTCATTTGAGTTTTCCGCCAGACTTTTTTGAATTAAACTTTACCCGCTCGTAATAACCGAAAATTATAACTTTCCTATTTTCTGAAAATTCGCGTGATGAAATCTTTTCCATTCTTAACCGCGAATCATATAATGAATTTGAAACGTTAGGTTAACTTACAAATCACGTAGCTATTTTAGGGGGATTATGAATGTTAATGGGTAACGATCAAAAGGTTCATTTTAGAATGTACAAAAGTGGAAAGACGTGGCTAGTGGCAGGCGTAGTCGCATTGGTGTTGCCAGTTGTAGGGTTGACTGGGCAAGCAGCGACGGCTGATTCTAAGCCGGATACCACGCAGGCAGCGAAGGTCGCTAGTGGGAAGACGACGGCTGAAAAGACAGTCACTTTGCAAGGATCAGGTAGTCAGACACCAGTAACGCCAGCCAGTCCAAAGGTAACAGCGCCAGCTAATGTTAAACCGGAAGCAACCTCAGCTGACAAGCCAGTTGCTAAAGTCGCTCCTAAGGGAAGCGAGCAGCCGAAAAAGACACTGGTAACACCTGAAGCGCAACCTAAAGATCAACCAATTGACAGCCAACCAATCGTTTCCAAGCCGGACAGTTCGGTATCAAAGGCTAGTGAGTCGAAACCAGTGTCACCAGCTGAGCCGACTAAACCAACGGATTCGGACACGAGTAAGGTAACGGTCAGCCCAAAGCCAGCTACTCCGGCACCCGCCGCTCCTGTAGTCAAGGCGCCGGTAACACAACCGGATACAGCCGTTACGCCTGAGAAGTTAGCACCTAAAATACCAGCAAGTACGAGTGAAGTATCCGCAGCCAAACCAGCACCACGGGCGGTGACAACCAAGTCGGAACAGCCAGATGTTGATCCGAACCAAGTAGATCAGCAAGTGCGCCCCGCAACGGATTACGCAGATTATCACCGAGAAGATAATCTGTCTAGTGGGCAGTTTGGGACTAGTGAATATTGGGTCGACGCTAATTATGTGTTACATATTGGGGCTGGTCAATTCGATAATACTGGTAAGTATGTGGCACCAAGCAAAGAAGATGAAGATCCAAATGGGTCTTTAGATCAAACTCCTTTGTGGGGTGAGCATACTAATGAAGTGACTAATATCAAGTTTGAGGGGAAGGCAGTAGCCAATTCGGATGTATCAGGACTATTTATGGATATGGATTCTTTAGAGACTATCGATGGTCTAGATAAACTGGATACTAGTCAAGCAACGAATATGGCTTTTATGTTTTCTAGTGATAGAAGCCTAAAAAAGCTAGATTTGAAGGGTCTCGACACAAGCAAAGTAACAAATATGCAGAATATGTTTTTTGGACTAGATTCGCTAACAAGTTTAGATTTAACGCCACTTGATACGCGTCAGGTCACTTCAATGGCTGGTATGTTTGCAGCTGATGTGAATTTAACTCAACTCAATGTATCAAACTTGAAAACGGGAAATGTAGTCGACATGGCTGGGTTGTTTATGGCAGATGGAAATATTAGTACGCTAGATTTGTCGAGCTTTGATACAAGTCAAGTTCAAGATATGTCGTCAATGTTTAGCGGTATGGATGCCTTGAGTAACTTAAACTTGTCGAGTTTTAATACGCAAAAGGTCAAAGATATGACCGAAATGTTTGAAGGAACTGGCGCTGACAAAATGATTGCAATTAATCTTGGCAATTTTGACATGGAAAAAGTGGATCAGATGCCCAAGATACTGGACACAACGCCACTAAAAATTACGTTAGGATCCAATGCCAAGTTATGCTATGTTGAGCCGGACCTAGTATCAGATTCTGATTCTGACCCTGATTCGGGCCCTGACTATGACTCTAACTCGGATCATGTAATGTCCCTACATCCGACTCCAAATCCCCAGTTATCCGGACTAAAGGCATTCTTGATGGGTGAAATTCATGACGGAAATTGGTATACGGGAAAGTGGATCGATACGCGGACGCACAAAGTCTATACCACTGAACAGCTGATTGCACTCTATACTGTCGTCGGAAAAACCCCAACTGCTATTAGTGTCACGGATCATAATCCAACTGCAACTTATCAACAACAAACTAATTTAGAAGTTAAAGATAGCGTCATTCATCTAAAGGAACATTGGAAAGCAAGTGATAACTTTGTCAGTGCAACCGACGTAGATGGTGGTGACGTAACAGTTGATAATCCGCAGATTACTATAAGCAATCAGCCAAATACGCAACAGTTGGGAAAACAGAGTGTTACTTATACTTTTATGAATGCGGATAAGAATGTCGCCACCCGGCAAGCACCAGTGGTTGTCACGGGAATTGCTCTTCAAGATTTTAGTAAGCAGATTAGCACGACCTCGACCTGGTCACCTCGCGATAACGTCAAATTAGCAATTGATGCTCAAGGAAATCCAGTCGCTGCCAGTGCAATTGTCATGACCATTGTTGATAGCCAAGGCCAAACGGTGACTAATTTTCAAACGCCCGGAGTCTATCTGATTCATTACCAGATTGGCGATGATTTGGCTAGTCGGGTCACGATTCCGTTAACGGTCTACAGCTTAGCAGCAATTACTGGTAAGAATAGTGCAATTAACTTAGGGACAACTTGGCATCCTAGCGATAATTTCAGTGCGATTGATGAAAACGGTCACCCATTAACGGTCACCTCACCCGGTGTTAGCGTTAAGGGTCAACCCAACGTTAATATTCCTGGTAATTACCAAGTCACGTACAACTATGTTGATGCGTCTGGCTATGCCGTTGGTCAAGTTCTCACGGTAACGGTGGCAGGTATCCAATTAAAGCAGCAAAATGTAGAAGCAACTACAACTGATAATTGGCAACCGGCAACGAATTTACAAGGTGCGGTTAACGCCGAAGGTAAAAACTTAAGTGCAGCGGACTTACAAATCGTGGCAACTGCGCTAAGTCAGGGACGCACAACTGGAAACGCGTTGTTAACGGTTCCTGGCACCTACTTGGTCACTTATCGGTTTGATGATCGGTTAGGCACCCATCAAGTGCAAACCCAAGTGAAGATTATTAGTAAAGCAAGCGTAGTTGCGCATGATCAAAAGATTCAAGTTGGTGCAACTTGGCAACCACAAGCTGGGTTCGTCAGTGCGACTGATGAGCACGGGCGGACGTTGTCGTGGGACAAAATAAAAGTTACAGGGGATGTCGATACGCACCGTGCTGGTCGTTATTTAGTGCAGTATTCGTATACGGACGCCGCTGGGAATCAAACTAGCCAAGCGACGGTTGTCACGGTATTCGACCCTAATACTGACGTTGATTCAGGCGGTGGTGATGGCAACCAAGGCGGCAATAACTCAGGCGGTGACCACAATGTCGGTGGTGATGGTAACCAAGGCGGTAGCAATCCGGGCGGTGACCATAACGTCGGTGGTGGTAACGGCAATCAAGGGGGTAATAATTCGGGCGGTGACCATAATTTAGGTAATGGTAATGGTAATGGCAACCAAGGTGAGCCTAATCCAGATGGTAACCATGATTGGAATGGTGGTTACCAGCCACAACAACCGGACTTGAATCAGAATGGTGGTCAGCCGACGACCCCTGTTTTGACCCGGCCGAAACCAAGTCAGCCGACTTTAGAATCTAAACCAGCCAGTCTGCCCCAAACCAGCGAGACTGATAGCCATGAAGCTGGTGTCCTCATTGGTTTAACCGGACTAGTTGTTAGTGGCTACTTAGCGTTAGTCGGTCGTTTAAAGCGACACTAATCAGACTAGCTATTTTAGTTAATCGTTAATCAAATAGCACGTCATAAGTAGTTCTACAAGTAGTAGGCGACTTATGACGTGCTATTAATTAATTGGAACAGGATTGTTTTGGAACGGTCAGTTAGTAGCGCAGTAACGCTAAGGCGCCAGTGTTAGTTGGCATCCTGTTAGCGGGAATGATGCGCACCTGTCCGTTTTTAGCCATCACAACGTCGACTAGATCGTCGATGAGGTTATCCGGCTGTGCGATTGGATCATCTAGGAGGACTTCGGTTGACGGTAAGGTCCCGGCAACGTTGGCGGAACTCGCCACGATCAACATTTCAATGCGACCACTTAAAGCGGGCTTAATCATGCCGAACGGATCACTGAGGGCTAACTGCTTGGACTGGGCCTTATCGTAGCGGTCTAACATGATATCCGCCAGCTGCGTATGCCACTTAGTTTGAATGGCTTCAGTGGCTGTCTGAATTGCGCCTAACGATAAGTTCTTAGGTGACTTTGGAATGCTGAGATATTCGGACAAGTACGGATTCTTATTAATTTGACGGAAGAGCGACTGGTTATGTGGCAAGCCCATCAAAATTAACGGTCGTTGCGTTGTCCGGGAATAGTCCTGCATGTACTGCGCGACTTGTTGGTAGTAGTTTTTTTGATCGATTTCACGTTCTTCGGCCTTAGCGTTGTGGCCGTGGTAGTTTGCACCGTGAACGGGACTGGAGTTGAAGTTTAAGTCACCACCGCGTTTTTCAGTGCCCAGCGTATCTTGTAACGTTGTGGGCGCTTCTGATGGTAAATCTACGATGGTAAAATTGCCTTGACGCTGCTGGCACATCATCAGTGAATCTTCGTTTAAGGCTAGTAAGTCAAAGTCAAATTCGTGCTGCCGGTCGGCTAAGATGGGTCGAATAGCGGGCATGCTGTTGACGATGACTTGGTTATCAGTCGGGTACTGCAAGTCGAAAATCATGACTTGTTGGTCGTTAGCAATTAAGCCCGTCTGTGGCCCGGTATGTTGTAACCAAAAGTCATTGTCACCGATGAGGCGTTCAAATTGTTCGCGGAACGGTTGAAAACTAACACTAGGAAAGCGTTGGGCCAACTGGGTGCGTGCTTCGTTAACCAGCTGCTTAAATTCTAAGCGTTGCCGGTTTAAATCATTCAGTACTGCCGCGGTATTCAGATAGATGGCGATGAATGGGCCAGCATCACGCTGTGCCATTAATTGGGTGAGATCGTTTTTTACCATGGTATCCATAGGTCCAACCTACTTTCTTTATTTGATAAATCTAGCATAACAAAAATTATATCGATTATGCAAGTGTTATGACTACGATAAGATAAAAATAATTAAAAGTGCTTTTTCGAATTCGGTGCTTTCTTCTATGGACTAATTAAGGTATATTTACGGTAGACGTCTTAAATAGTTGACGTTAAACATATGGGAGGCACGGTTATGCAATCAAAAAAGCATCCCGCTTTAAAGTGGTTAGGTCGGGGATTGTTCGTTGTATTAATTGCAATATCATTAGCACTGATTTTTAATGAACAGATTAAAAGCTGGTTAGTTAGTTCCTATTCACCAACGGTTACGGCTAAGTCAGTTAAACAAAACGCTAAGAAGAAGAGTAACTTTGACTTCTCTAAAGTGAAGTCGCTAGATTTTCAGACGGTCGCTAAGGCCCGAATGAATAAGAACGCGATTCACGTGATTGGTTCGATTGCGATTCCGTCGGTTGATCTGTACTTGCCGATTGGGAACGGCGTAAGTAACGAAACCTTGGCATTGGCGGCCGGAACGATGAAGGCTGATCAGGAGATGGGGAAGGGTAACTACGCATTGGCTGGTCACCACATGATCAAGCACGGCGCGCTCTTTAGCCCACTCTATTACAAGAGTAAGGTGGGTCAGATGATCTATTTGTCTGATGCCAACCACATTTATGCTTATAAGACGAGTAAGCGGACCTTTATTAAGGCAACCGACGTGCAGGTCATTGATGACGTGCCGGGTAAAAATTTAGTGACGTTGATTACTTGTGATAAGACGGGGGCGGGGCGCCTAATGATTCAAGGGACCTACGTTCAAAAATGGGCCTTTAAGCAAGCACCGGATAGCGTTCAAAAATCGTTTGCAAGTCATTTCAATAACAAATATTAACAATATTACATTTAATCTGAATAGTGTTCTCGGCTCAGTTTTCAAGGTACAATGTAAGTAATTGATATTCTGTGTCAGTAGATTTTTTTTAGAGGAGGCCTCACTTGATGGTAGGTTTAATTATTATTGCTGTTATCCTAGTCCTGATTGCGATTTACGTCGTTATCTATAACGGCTTGGTCAAGTCCCGGATGTACACCCAGGAAGCTTGGAGTCAGATCGATGTCCAACTTAAACGGCGGACGGATTTAATTCCTAACTTGGTTAATACCGTAAAGGGCTATGCGAAACACGAAAAAAGCACGTTAGAACAAGTGGTGGCCTTACGGAACCAGTTAACGCAAGTTCCTAGCGGTGACCATGAACAAGCAATGAAAGTTTCGGACCAATTAACAAGTTCATTGAAGAGTATCTTTGCGTTAGCTGAAAATTATCCTGATTTAAAGGCTAACCAAGAATTTAGCAAATTGATGGAAGAATTAAGCAACACGGAAAATAAAATCGCTTATTCCCGTCAGTTATTTAACTCCAGTGCGGCTAGCTACAACATGAAGCTACAACAATTTCCGTCTAACTTGGTCGCAGGAATTCACCATTTCCAGAAGGTCGATTTCTTAAGCGTTCCTGAAGCGGAAAAGGAAGCACCTAAAGTTTCTTTTGAAGATTAGAGGTTATGCCCATGTTATTTGAGCAAATTGCCCGCAATAAGCGGCACACGGTTTACGTGATGGCCGCTTTTGTCGTGTTAGTGGCTATAATTGGGATGGCTATCGGGTATGTCTTTTTTGACAGCACGGTTGCTGGGCTAATCATGGCAATCGTCGTCGCTGCCATCTACATGATGATTATGATCGGTCAATCGACTGATGTCGTGATGGGGATGAACCACGCGCGTGAACTGCACGGTGAAGATGATGATCCGGAGTTGTGGCACATGGTTGAAGATATGGCCATGGTGGCTAAGGTACCGATGCCGCGGGTCTTTATTATTGAGGATGATAGTCCCAACGCATTTGCGACCGGAAATAATCCCGAGCACGCAGCCGTTGCGGTCACGACTGGGATTCAAGCCCGTTTGAACCGTGAAGAAATGGAAGGCGTCATCGGTCATGAGATGACCCACGTGCGCAATTACGATATTCGCCTACAGACGATTGCGTTAGCGTTAACCGCAGCCATTAGCTTGCTAGTCAACTGGGGCATGAACGCTTTTTGGTGGGGCGGTGGTCGCCGACGTCGAGATGATGACCGTGATGGCAACGGTGCGCAACTGTTGATCATGCTTTTGGCGGTCGTGGTGATCATTTTGGCACCGTTGGCTGCGAGCCTTGTGCAGATGGCGCTGTCCCGTAACCGGGAATATTTGGCTGACGCGGGTAGTGTTGAATTGACCCGGAATCCGTTAGGCCTAATTAACGCCTTAGAAAAAATTGACGATAGTCAACCTATGCAGCAGGCGGATCCAAGTAGTGCCGCCTTATATATTTCTGATCCTTTCAAGGCTAAAAAGTCGTGGGCGCACTTGTTTGATACCCACCCACCGATGGCTGATCGGATTGAACGATTAAAAAATATGTAATAAAAGACTGTGATTACTGTAATAACGGATTATAATAAAACTAAATAGACAGTTGAAAGAGTGAGACGGTTGCAACGCAGATATATTTACGCCAATTTAGAAAAACTTGATAATTTAGTCTTTGCCTATGGAATTGACCAAAGTGATTTTGTGCATGGTATTAAACGTTTACCCGCAAATATAGTCTCGCTAGTCGGGCTTGACGATGACGAGCACGCCGTTAATGCCCATACTGGATTAAACGTAATCAATGATGAAAACGAAATTCGGCGGTATCTGTTGCAAAGCCATTCGTTGCCAGTTAAGTGGTTGGATTATGATGAAGTGGGGGACCTAGACTTTTTGACCGCTACTGAAATTGCGGAATTGTTGTACCTCGGTCATATGGATCGTCCGATTCGGTCTCCTTTTAATTATAAGTTGCGCAACCACTACGTTTTTTTGGAACAGCGTAATGGTGGCATTAAGGTCTATTTCTACTACATTTCGTCCTTTAGTCACATCTTGAGTGCGGCGATCGTTCGCCATACGTTAGCTGCTTACCGCGGTCGGCGGATGTTTATGCGCTCACTCAGTATTCCAAGAGTGCCGGAAGTTATTTTAAAGCAATTAGTGAAGTTGATGCCAGATGGCTTGTTTTTGTATTTTGATCAAGCGATGGTCCGGCAACGCCAGTTACTAGTGCCGGTGCATACGGAGATGGCCAACAACGATATTGAAGTGTTTGACCCAGCGCGCAGTGAAGATAATTTGCACACGCATAACGTGGCAACGTTAGCTTTCAACCTGGTTTCAGGTGAATGGGAGCTACAAGTCCATGATCAGACAGCTTTTGAAGACCATTTATAGTGAAAATTATTAGCGGATGTGGCAATTGTCACGTCCGCTATTTATATGGATAGTGGTTAGAAATGCCGCATCTAAGGGAACCTCACATTCTTTGGTGCTAAAGTGGTATAATTTTTATGCGCGTAGCTAATTTTAATTTAACTACGATTCGAGAAAGTGGAACCTTAGTCAAAATTGGGTTACCCATTATGGGAACCACGAATGGAGAGTTTAATCTATATGAAGATGCAAGTTACCGAAATTGCTAAGGCCGTTCAAGCGGTCAATGCCGAACAGGCTTGGCCCGACGTCAACGTGACGGGGGTGGCCTTTGATAGTCGACGGTTACAAGCGGGTGACCTGTTTATTCCGCTAGTTGGTGAGAATGATGGGCATCAATTTATTCAAAGTGCAGTCGATAATGGCGCAGTTGCCACACTCTGGGCTAGTGATCACGCGGACAGTGCGCCTAAAAACTTGCCCGTTATTCTGGTGGCGGATACGTTGAGCGCGTTGCAACAACTCGGTCAATATTATTTACAAAAAATCAATCCTAAAGTAGTCGCGGTTACTGGAAGTAACGGTAAAACGACGACTAAGGATATGATTGCGAGCTTGCTGGGAACGCAATTTAACGTCACTAAAACGCATGCGAACTTCAATAATCAGATTGGGGTTCCGATTACGTTACTAAGTATGGAACCTAACACCGAAGTAGTCGTTGTCGAAATGGGTATGGATCACTTTGGCGAACTTGATTTTCTGAGTCGATTAGTGCAACCAGACGTGGCGGTTATAACCATGATTGGTGAAGCCCACATTGAATTCTTTGGGACCCGTGATAAGATTGCGGACGCTAAGATGGAAATTGTTCACGGCTTAAAGGCGGACGGAACGTTCATCTTTAATGGTGATGAACCATTGTTACGGGAACGGGCAAAAGAAGTCACCCAGCACCAACGGACGTTTGGTTTGGATGAAACGAACACGTTAGCAGGAAGCGACGTAGCAACGAGTCGGGCGCAAACCCAGTTCAAAGCTAGCCTATGGCCTGATGAAACGTACACGATTCCGATGATGGGGGCGTACAATGTCAATAATGCGTTAGCCGCGTTATTGGTTGCTGATACGTTCCATATTCGGCCAAACGCTGCCCAACAAGCGCTCGCTAGTTTTGTTCCGACAGAAAATCGGACGGAATGGTTGACGGGGAGCAAGGGCGAAGCGATTTTAAGCGATGTCTACAATTCTAATCCAACTGCGGCACGGCGTGTTCTAGCAGCTTTTGCTGCGGTACCGGCTAAGGGCAAGCGGATTGCGGTCTTGGGTGACATGTTGGAATTGGGTGAACAATCCGATACGCTCCATGTCAGCTTAGCAAGTGAGTTGAATCCAGAAACGATTTCAAGTGTTTACCTGAATGGCCAACACATGCAGGCGCTGGCTGCCACTTTGACTAACAAGTATCCAGAAGGTGCGGTGCACTACTACCCAACTGAAGATCAGGATCAATTAATCGCCGCCCTCAAAAACGAAGTACAGGCGGATGACCAAGTACTACTTAAAGGTAGTCACGGCATTCATTTGGAAAACGTTTTGACGGCGCTTGAAACGGCGGATCAAGCATAGTTATAAAATCAATATCAAAGTAATAGGACTCAAGATTGTCATCGCAATCTTGAGTCCTATTTTAGTCCGGTTGCTACTGATGACATGCGGTCGTGGGACCGGGCCTAGCCTGGGGAGCGGTCTAGTCCCTCGCCCGGAACACTTGCACAATTCGCGATTGTCCCGGACCGTCCCCCATAGCACACCAAGGCTACCCGACGGAGCGGTTATCTGGAAAATAAAAGTTGGCTACAACGAAGCAATCTCTGCATCGTTGTGGCCAACTCGGGTAACGAATTTGGGGGCGGTTATTAATTCGCTACGATTTGAAAACTTTAATCTTTACGACGTTTCAAAGCGACTTTACCTAAGCCGAAGAGTAATCCGCCTAGTGCCAAGAGAACGACGCCTGACGTGGCCACTGCTTTACGTGCGGCAGTTTCACCAGTTTGTGGTAAGTTGCCTTGGCTGTTTGGGGCTTGCTTAGTAGCCGCATTTAAGCTAGCTTGAGCGGCAGCTGGTGTGACTGGCTTGGATTTAGTAGTCGTCGCATCACCGTGACTTGTCGTGGTATTGCTTTGGTTCTTATCCTTAGCAACGCCGTTACCACTATTGATGGTATCGCCATCATCAGTTTCGTCGGTTGTGTTACCAGTACCGTTGTTATTGTTGCCGGTGTTGGCATTACCGCTACCATTGTTGTTATCGCCAGTATTGGTATTACCACCACCATTGTTATTATCGCCGGTATCAGTACCACCGCCGCCATTGTTATTATCGCCGGTATCGGTATCACCGCCACCATTGTTGTTATCGCCGGTATCAGTGTCACCGCCACCGTTATTGTTGTCACCGGTATCAGTGCCTCCACCGCCGTTGTTATCACCGTCACCGTTGTCACCATCACCATTTCCATTGCCCGTATCTTTAGCTGTAACCGTTACGGTAATGGTCTTAGTTAATTCGTGACCGCTGGCATCTTTATAGCTGTAAGTGACTTTATACGTTCCGGGAGTCTTCGTATCAACGGTGCCGTCAACAGTAACCTGGCTAAAGTCCAGCGCATCCCCGTTTTCATCCGTCCCGCTGACAAAGTTGTCTTTAGGATTCCAAGTGTCGTCAACGGTGAGGTTAGAATCATTAACGTCAAGACTGGCTTTGCTTGAAACGACTACTGTCGCCGTAGTGGTATAAGTTTCGCCCGTACGAGTGAGAAAACTGTAAGTGATCGTGTAAGTTCCGGGCTGCTTCATTGATGTGACAGCATTGCCATCTTTATCCGTGATTGCAATTGAGAGGTCACCACCGGTCAATTCTGTCCCGTTACCATCCGTTGCCTTTTGAACGTTGGTTGCTGGATCCCAATCACTAGTAGTCGAAATTTCTTTGTTGGTTTCATTCAAGATGATTCCGTAAACAACCACTTTGACCGTTTGAGTGACAACTTTGCCGGTACTGTCAGTAAAGCTGTAAGTGACGTTATAAATCCCGGGAACCTTAGTATTGACAGTATCACCAGAAACGGTCACGTCCTTGAAGTTAACGGTAGTACCGTCCGCGTTGGTGGCACCGTTAAAGTTAGCTTCTGGATTCCAAGTATCGCCAAGTTGAATCGAGCCATCGTTGACGTCAAGGCTGGCCTGGTTAGCAGCCACCGTAACGGTTAGCGTCTTGGAAGTTTCATTTCCAGCGCTGTCACGGTAAGTGTAAATAACGGTGTAAGTGCCTGGCTTGCTAGTATCGACCTTATCGCCGCTGATGGTGATTTGATCATAGCTGATTGAATCGCCATTTTCGTCAGTGGCGTTCTTGAAGTAGTCCTTAGCGTCAAAGTTTTCGCCGTCAATGACGTTCACTTGGTCCGTGGTCAGGTCAAGGCTGGCTTTGTTAGTGACCGTAATCGTTGCGGTTACGGTATAAGTCTCAGCAGACCGTGCCCGGCTGACAAACGTGTAAGTGACGGTGTAAGTGCCTGGCTTATTCAGATTTGCGACCGTATTGCCATTGGCGTCTTTAATGGTGATGATCAAGTCTTTTCCGCTTAAGCTATCACCGGCTTGGTTAGTCGCAACATTAACGTTTGCGGCTGGGTCCCAAGTGCTGGTTGTTGAGATTTCCTTGTTCGTTTCTTTTAAGATGATCCCGTAAACAACGACTTGAACGTCCTTGGTAATAACGTTACCGGCACTGTCAGTAAAGCTATAGGTGACGGTATAAGTGCCTGGCGTCTTGGTATCAACCGTGTCACCGCTTACAGCTACGCGGTTAAAGTCGACGGCCGAGCCATCTGCATCCACCCCGTTAAAGTGGTCCGCTGCGTTCCAAGTATCGCCCAGCTCAACGGTTTGTTCAGGGGTCTCAACGGATGCGGTTGTCTTAGTGACCGTAATGGTAGCCGTTTTCGTAAACGTTTGACCAGCAGCGTCCTTGTAAGTGTAAGTGACTTTGTAGACGCCAGCCTTAGTCAGGTCAACGGTATCGCCACCGACTGTAACGTCATCGATTGTTAATTGGTTGCCATCGTAATCAGTTCCACTGAAGCCGTCACTGACGTCCCAAGTCGTATTTGGCCCCGCGACTAAGTTACTGTCATTAGTTTCTAAGGAACTTTGACTGTTAACTTTTTCATGGATGTAAGTGCCTGCGACGTTATTAGTTAACAAGTCGCTAGAAGAAGCGGTATTTCCATTGTTGCTGATCCAGTTCCCGGTATAAGTGTCATCCGCGGTAAGGTCTGGCAAGCCAGTATTGGTATACCATTTGTTTTTAGTGCCTAAGATAATCTTAGCCAGGTTGGTATTAGCGAGCATACTTTCCGTCGTAGTGACGTTGCTCATGTCCCAGTTAGAAAAATCAAGGGTGTCTAAGCTCGAATTGCCCCAGAACATGAATCCCATGTTGGTGACCTTGCCAGTATCCCATTTGGAAACATCGAGCTTGGTCAACGCGGAGGTGCCGTCGAACATATTGAACATGGTTATTACGTTGGCCGTGTTCCAGTTAGAGACGTCGAGGGTCGTTAAACTAAAGTCGCCGAGGAACATGCCACTCATGTCAGTGACTTTACTGGTGTCCCATTTGCTGGTATCTAAGCTGGTCAGCGCTTCGTTGTAGGCAAACATGTTTTGCATGGTGGTGACATTACTCGTGTTCCAGTTAGAAACATCCAGACCGTTCAAGTACCATGTACTGTTAAACATGAAACTCATATCGGTGACGTTACCCGTATCCCAGTTAGCAACGTTCAAAGCTGTCAAAGCGTTTGCGGTATAAAACATGTAGCTCATGTCAGTGACCTTGCTGGTATCCCAATTGGAGACATCGAGGTTGGTTAACTTAAAGTCGCCGTGAAACATGTGGCTCATGTTGGTCACTTTGCTCGTGTCCCATTTGCTAGTATCTAAGCCGGTTAGCGTTTCGTTGTAGGCAAACATGTTTTGCATGGTGGTGACATTGCTAGTATTCCAGTTAGAAACGTCCAGGCCGTTCAAGTACCATGCACTGTTAAACATGAAACTCATATCGGTAACCTTGCTAGTATCCCAGTTGGAAACGTCTAAAGCTGTTAAAGCGTTGGTACCATAAAACATGTAGCCCATATTGGTGACTTTGCTGGTGTCCCATTTGCTAGTATCTAAACTAGTCAAAGATTCAGCGAGGTTAAACATCGTTTGCATGGTGGTGACATTACTGGTGTTCCAATTGGAAACATCCAGTCCGTTCAATTTCCACGTGTTGGCGAACATGTAGCTCATATCGGTGACTTTACCCGTGTTCCAGTTAGCAACGTTTAAAGTTTTCAAAGCGTTAGTGCCATAAAACATGCCGCGCATGTCAGTCACGTTATTTGTCTTCCACTTGGACACATCTAAAGTGGTCAGCTTAGATACACCATAAAACATTAAACTCATGTCAGTGACCTTGCTGGTATCCCAGTTGGTAACGTTTAACGATGTTAACTGGTTATTGCCGTAGAACATGTTGTTCATGTCAGTGACTTTGCTAGTGTCCCAGTTGGTAGTCGCAAGACTAGTTATTTTGTGGGCATTGTAAAACATTTTACTCATGTCGGTGACGTTACCGGTTTTCCAATTAGAAACGTCGAGGCCACTAATTAAGTAGGCCGCTTGAAACATGCCGTTCATGTTGGTGACTTTGCTAGTGTCCCAGTTGGTGACGTTCAATGTTGGCAAGACGCCGCAGCCGAAGAACATTTTAGCCATGTTAGTGACGTTACTGGTATTCCAGTTGCTAACGTCTAGCGATGTTAACTTGGTGTTCCCACAGAACATATCCACCATCGTTGTGACTTTACTGGTGTCCCATTTGGATACATCAAGCTTAGTGAACTGAGTATTGAAAAAGGTGTAGCCCATGTCAGTCACGTTACTAGTATTCCAGTTGCTAACGTCGATGTTGGCGAGTGCTTCATCACCGGCAAAGAGGTTGTTCATATTAGTGACGTTACCAGTGTTCCAACCACTGACGTTGAGGTTGACCAGACTAGTTGTGTTTGCAAACATAAAGGCCATGTCAGTGACGTTGCTCAGATTCCAGTTGCTGACATCAATGGTCTTGAGGGCCGTATCACCGGAGAAGAGGCTGCGCATGTTCTTGACGTTACCAGTGTCCCAGTTGGCAAAACTGATTGAGACTAGTCCAGTATCATGGTAAAACAGGCTGTTCATGTTGGTGACGTTACTCGTGTCCCATTGAGAAACATCGAGCGTGGTCAATGCGGAATCATTGGCGAACATAGCCTGCATGTTTTTGACTTGGGTCGTCTTAAAGTTATTGGCATTAGTGACGGTTGTTAAACTACCTAAGTCGCGGAATAGGCCGGATGAATCGGCAGCACCGGTGACCGTGTCTTCAAAAACGATCTCTTTGATATCCTTGGCGTAAGCAGCCCATGGATTTTTACCAGCGGTGTTAGCGAACGTTCCGCCACTAATGTGCAAGACGCCGTCACTATCAATTCGCCAGGCACTGTTACCGTAATTTCCAGTAGCGATATCCGCTTTTACGGCAGCTCTAGCAAGGGTTGCTTTTTTCTTTGTCGTTGGTGCAGCGGTTGTTGTTTTACTGGTGAGCGTGTCAGTTGGAACATCAGCGATTGGTGCTTCTTCGACAAGATCTGGTGTCGCTGGATCGGTAACAGTCGTCGGATCCGTTACGGCCTGATTAGCATCGTTGGTTGTGTCGACTTCCGTGGAACCGACAACCCCATTGTTAGTTCCGGATTGATTATCGGTTGCTGTGTTTTCGGATTGACCCTGATTGGTTGTGTCAGTAGCTGTGTTGTCAACGGGTTGATCCGTGTTAGTTGAAGTGTCATTTTCACTATTAGAAGCAGGCGCTTCCGTGTTAGATGAAACTTCCGTTGTTTTAGTCTCACCCGTTGTGGACTGTTTAGTGTCGCTAGTCGTATTCTGATTGTTCTTTTCCACGGCTGAATCGGTGGATTGTTCAGTCTTAGCATCGCTGGTTTCTGTAGTAACCGTGTCGTCAGCTTTAGTCGTCACTTGATCAGGAGTAGTCACATCGTCCGTTTTGACCGTCACTTGATCAGTAGTGGTGTCATCAGTCTTAGTTACCGGTTGGTCAGTAGTTGACTCATCGGTTTTCGTGGTCGTTTGATCAGTTGTGGTTGTGGATGGAATCGTAGCTTCACTACTAGTTGTTGCGGGAGCGACCTGATTAGTGGTGACCGCAGTAGGCGTAGCAGTGTCTGCGTGAACATTGATCGCATTCAGCTGCCAAGTAAAAGCAGTAATACCGGCAAAGACCCAGAAACGGCCTTTCTTGTACATCTTGTAATGCGTTTTTTGATCTGTAGATTGAGCCATGATTATAAACATTCCTTTCACACGCCACTCACAACGTCTTGAAGCGGGATGAGCGGTATTAGTCGATTGTATTTTTAGCTAAGCACGGTTGGGTAAACGATACGGTAAGTATGTTAATAAACTGATTTAAACAGTTTATTAGGATAAGTATTCCCCTTGGCTTGTTAAACAAGGAGAACGTAACGTTCAACGACAGATTATGTTTTGGTGCTTAACTATCGATAAGTTGTATTCTATATCAATAAATTTATTTGTAAACAGTTAAGCAAGTCCATATAATCGCTGATTTATCAGTGAATTGAGTGCAATATAAAATTTTATTATTAATATTTCTAATAGCACCTAATTGTTATATTTTTAACCGAATTAATTAATTAGACTGATGTTAATTAATTAAAATGACTGTATTTGCGAAAAATAGATAAACTGATTGAATCAGAATAAGGAGTGGCTAGGTTCTTGAAAGTCAATAAAAAGCGCTTTCATACTCCTCTAATTTTCTGGACATTTAGTTATCATAAAAAATCGAGTTAATCTGATTAACAGACTAGGGATATTTTGGCTGACTAACTAATGATTTGCTTATGCCAATTATTTCGAACACAAGCAAAAATTTTTTTATATTTTAGTCTCGTTAATAAAGGTCACTAACGTTGGACGATGATTTATTCAGATTAGGGCTGAATAAACGATGGAAATTTTAGTGATGGTGGCGATAAATTTAAGATTTTTAGGGAAAGGTATCTATAATAGGTAGTTTTAGGTCAGCTGATCCAGTTAGGAGTAAAATTAACGTGTTCTTGAATGGGGTCTGTAATGTCAGGACGGAATGGCAGCGTTTAGGGATGCTAAGTGCAGAAAAAATTTGACCGTAACTGAAAATGAAAGAATATCATTGATTTTCAATATTTATTTTCATTTAGAACCCTAGTGGTGGCGGGGAAGTTGATGGTTGTGCGGTATTTAGGCCAAGTGTCTTTCTTGCTTATTCATAGTAACCGGTGTATGATAATTCAGTTGTACCATTTGAAAGTCAGACCGTTGGCTTGCATGATAGCGCCTTACGGGGAACGGATTTTTTCCTAGCTGTCAGTAATCCCATGGTGTCATCCTTAGGAGGAAACATATTTGAAGTTTACAGAATTAGGCTTATCCGATAGCCTACTTAAAGCAGTTACTCGAGCAGGCTACGAAGAAGCCACCCCAATCCAAGCAGAAACCATTCCAATGGTGCTTGATGGGAAAGACGTGATTGGCCAAGCACAAACCGGTACTGGTAAAACCGCCGCGTTTGCATTGCCAATCCTACAACGTTTGGATTTTGATAATCCTAACATTCAAGCCTTAGTTATTTCACCAACGCGTGAATTAGCAATCCAAACTCAGGAAGAAATCTTCCGTTTGGGTAAAGACGAACGGGCGAAAGTCCAAGTCGTCTACGGCGGTTCTGACATCCGTCGTCAAATCAGAAACCTGAAGCAACACCCACAAGTGATTGTTGGGACGCCAGGTCGTTTATTGGATCATATTCGTCGTGGCACGGTCAAATTAGACCATGTTAAGATGTTGGTCTTAGATGAAGCCGATGAAATGTTAGACATGGGATTCTTGGATGATATTGAATCAATTATCAAACAAGTTCCTTCAGAACGGCAAACGATGCTCTTCTCAGCAACGATGCCGCCTGAAATCAAACGCATCGGTGTTCAGTTCATGCACGAACCACACCATGTAAAAATTAAAGCAAAAGAATTGACCGCTGATACAGTTGATCAATACTACGTTAAAGCAAAAGAATTTGAAAAGTTCGATATCATGACGCGTTTATTCGATGTTCAGGCACCTGAATTAACCATTGTCTTTGGTCGGACGAAGCGCCGGGTTGACGAATTGTCAAAAGGCCTTGAAGCTCGTGGCTACAACGCCGCTGGGATTCATGGTGACTTGAGTCAACAACGTCGGACGCAAATCATGCGTCAATTCAAAGCTGGTAAGTTAGATATCTTAGTTGCAACCGATGTGGCTGCCCGGGGACTTGACGTTTCTGGTGTGACCCACGTTTACAACTACGATATTCCACAGGATCCAGATAGTTATGTTCATCGTGTTGGCCGTACTGGCCGTGCCGGACATAAAGGGGTTTCCTTAACCTTTGTAACGCCAAATGAAATGGAATACCTCCGGGTCATCGAAAAGTTGACCAAGAAGCGGATGTTACCATTGAAGCCACCAACAGAAGAAGAAGCTTTCTCTGGCCAATTAGCAGCTGCTGAAGCTAGTGTTGGTGCGTTGGTTGCAAAGACTTCTACTGATAAGTATGCGGAACAAGCTGCAGAATTATTAAAGAAGTACGATGCAACTGACTTGGTTGCGGCATTATTAAATGACTTAACCAAGGACGACTCCACTGCGGTACCAGTTAAGATTACGCCAGAACGCCCATTACCTCGTCATAAGGGTGGTGGCAACAACCGTCGTGGTGGCGGTGGTTACCGTGGTAACCGTAATCGTAACAGTAACCATGGTGGCGGTCGTGGCGGCTACTCACATAATGGTCGTAGCAGTGACCGTGATCGTGGCGGCCATGGTCGTGGTGATCATAAGAGTGGCGGCTACAAGGGTCGTTCACGCGATGATAACCGTAGCAACAACCGTAATCATGATGACGGTCGTAAGCAAAGCAGCAAGCGGAGCTACACGATTCGGACGAACGATTAGGTTTAAGCATTCAAATAACAAATTAACGTCGTTACTGACGGATGATTTAAAAAAAGTCGAGCGCTTGCTCGGCTTTTTTGTTTGGTCATGATGATAAAATCAAGTTGTATCAGTCTAAGCAGAAGAACCTTCATGACAACGTGAAAAGATTGCGTGCGGTTTAACCTTTTATCGCTCCCGTAGCTGTGGTAAATTGGAAACATCAAGCGTAATTGTTAGTTTTGAAAGGCGGCAGCGGAGATGATTTACGGAACCGGAATTGATTTGACGGAGATTGGACGTATTCAAAAAATCGTGGATGCGGGACTTAAGCTTCCTGAAAAAGTCCTAACCCCAGCGGAATTGGTTGTTTTTAATCGCTATGGGTCAAAGCGACGAATTGAATTTTTAGCGGGCCGCTTTTCTGCCAAGGAATCTTATAGTAAGGCTTTTGGAACTGGAATTGGTGCCGCAGTTGGTTTTCAAGATATTGAAATTTTGGATAATGAAGCGGGCAAACCGGAAATTACGCGTCATCCCTTTACTGGTCCGGCGTGGGTATCAATCTCCCATACGGATCAGCTCGTGATGACACAAGTTATATTGGAAAGAGGCAAAATGTGATGGTTGTAATTGGGGAACACCGCCACACACAAGTTAAAGTTGACTTGCAGGCAATCAAAAATAATATTAAAGCGGAGATGGATCGTAAAGATCCGCTGACTGAACTTTGGGCCGTTGTAAAGGCTAACGGGTATGGTCACGGCATTATCCAGGTCGCACAGGCGGCAAAACAAGCGGGTGCAACTGGATTTTGCGTGGCAATTTTAGACGAAGCGTTAGCCTTACGGGCGGCCGGAATAACGGAGCCGATTTTGGTACTAGGCATTACGGAGCCTGAATATGCGCCTTTAATTGCTGAAAAAGATATTTCGGTAGCGGTTGGGACGCAGGACTGGTTGGATACCGTCGCGACAATTTTAGCGGCCAATGACGTTACTACGCCATTGCACGTCCACTTGGCACTTGATACGGGTATGGGCCGAATTGGGTTCCAGACACCTACGGAATTGGCTGCGGCAGTGACAACATTAAACAGACCTAACACACCGTTTGATTTTGAAGGCATCTTTACGCACTTTGCGACTGCGGATCAGGCCGACGATACCTACTTTACACACCAGTTGAACAACTGGAAAGCGTTAATTGCGGTGGTGGATGAGTTGCCACGTTACGTCCACGTTTCAAACTCGGCGACTAGTTTATGGCATCAAGCCTGCAACGGAAACGTTGTACGGTTTGGCGTTGCGTTGTACGGTTTAAATCCGTCAGGGCAAGAACTCAGTGCACCGTACGAGTTACAACCAGCGTTATCTTTGACGGCTCAGCTTTCCTTTGTTAAGAAGTTAGCTAAGGGCAAGTCGATTAGCTACGGTGCGACCTATACCGCGGCGGAAGATGAATGGATTGGGACCGTTCCAATTGGTTATGCGGATGGCTATGAACGACGTTTGCAAGGCTTTCACGTCTTAGTTGACGGTCAAGCTTGTGAGATTGTTGGCCGGGTCTGCATGGATCAAATGATGGTACGCTTGCCGCACGAGGTTCCGGTTGGGACACAAGTAACGTTGGTCGGCACGGATGGTGACCAGACCATTACGTTACAAGATATTGCGGATTACTGTGGCACGATCCACTACGAAATTGCGTGTGGATTAGCACCACGGTTGCCACGAGTCTACGTGGATTAGTTTTGGTAAAAAGTAACGCTTAGATATTATGATGGTTAAATAGTCCCACTCAGCACGCAATGTGATGAGCGGGACTATTTTGTACAGATTGCGTTAAACTGAACTGGGTTAACAATCAACTGATTAGCCAAAGTTAGTAAACGGTTGCTAAAAGTGAAGAATTCATGCTATCATGAGTAGCAAGAATAGTCATAATCAAAGTTACAGTGGGGTACTGTGAGTAACTATGGGTGTCAGTATAAAGGGAGATGAGGCGATGGCCGCAGCTGATATTAAGCGGGGTGATATTTTCTATGCAGATCTATCACCCGTTGTGGGGTCCGAACAGGGCGGCATGCGTCCGGTGTTAATCGTGCAAAACAACGTGGGGAACCATTATAGCCCAACCGTCATTGTTGCGGCGATTACTGCCAAGGTCCAAAAGGCTAAGATGCCAACACATGTGAACATCAACGCTGCTCATACAGGAATTGAAAAAAATTCAGTGGTACTGCTAGAACAAGTTCGTACCATTGATAAACAGCGGTTGAAGGATCGCGTGACGCACTTAGATGATCAGACGATGCGGCGGGTTGATAACGCGCTACAGATTAGTATTGGACTTGCTGATCGGACAAAACGCCATTCACAACGCACCTTACAACCATAGTTGATTGACGGGAATTAGTCAGTTTACATAATTGACCCAGCGCGGTGCGAATCGTGATGGGTAAGCAATGCAAAAGAACGTGTGCCTTTAGAATAGGGCACACGTTCTTTTTTTACGGCTAGGGAATCTGAAATCAAACTTGCGGACCAGGAGCTCCCGTGCTACGATGAAAACCGTTTTGCATTTTTAATACGTGGTTCGTAACCATCCCACGTAAAAAAACTAGGAGGAATTATTAATATGACTCAATCGAAGATTCGACCGTGGATCATTAACGCCCTGGTGGCTGCGATGTACGTTGTTTTATGTCTCGGCCCGGCGGCGTTCAGTTTAGCTTCGGGTGCGATTCAATTTCGAGTATCTGAAGGCTTGAACCACTTGGCCGTATTTAACCGCAAATATATCTGGGGCATTGTCGCTGGTGTAATTTTATTCGACGCGTTTGGCCCGGGAGCAAGCTTGCTCAATGTCTTGTTTGGCGGTGGCCAGTCCTTACTTGCCTTGCTCGTGTTGACGTGGATTGCGCCTAAGCTGAAAACCGTCTGGCAACGGATGGTCTTAAACGTGTTCTTGTTCACGGTCTCCATGTTCATGATTGCGCTTATGATTACGATGATGAGTAGTGGCGTGGCATTTTGGCCAACCTACTTGACCACGGCGATTTCAGAACTGATCATTATGACGGTGACCGCACCGATTATGTACGGTCTTGACCGGGTACTCCACTTTAGTGATCGCATTAGTTAATCGCAAATTTTAGAAATTAAGTTTAAAAACGGCAGTCCCTCGATGGAAAAAATTCCATTCAAGGGACTGCCGTTTTAACTATTATTCAGCTTGAAGATCTTCAACTTCGATGACTTTAAACTGTTTACGGTTTAAGTTATCCGTAATGCGCTTGAGTTTTTCGGTATCCACGTTTTCTGGTAGGGTGAACAGCGTCCGGTGGCCCAGCGTGCCGTTTTGAACGTCAAGGGTCAAACAACCGGCAATCGACGTGTACTTCGTGATGATTTTGGCCATGGCAGCCAAGTCCCCACGTTCACCGATTGAAACGACGGTCAAAACGTAACTGCCGACGTTCACGTTCCAAGATTGTGACAGCATATCCAGTAAGCGGGTATGGGTCAAAATACCGTAGAAGTAGCCGTGTTCATCTAAGACGGCGATGTAAGGTAAATCTTTAATTGAGAAGAAGACGTTATAGAAGGCTGCGTCGACTTGGATCGTCTTAGTCGCGTTCTTTAACAGTGAAGTTACTGGTAAAGACATGTCGCCACCACGCGACTTATGACGGTAGATGTGCATTTTATAGATGTTACCGCGGAAAATATGGCCGGTTTCATCGAGGATCGGTACACAGCGGAAACCAGAATCTTCGAGAACTTGTAAGGCTTCTTCCAAGGTCGAATCGGCAGTGACCGTAGTTAAACGTTCTTTAGGTTTAACGAGAGTTTTTAATAACATAACGGATGATCCCCCAGATTTATTAGTTTGTTTTAATAAATGATACCATAAAACCCGTCCTAAGTTGTATCAATCCACGTTGATTTGGCGTCGATTGTCAGCAAAAAAGCCAGCCCAATGGACTTGGACTGGCTTTTGTTAAATTAAATTTAAATTAGAAAACAACAACGGGTGTACCAGTTGGCACTGCCGCGAAGACTTTGGCCACGACGGTCGGTGGGGTATTCACACAACCGTGGGAACCATGCGTCTTGTACCAGGTGCCACCGTATTGCTTTTGCCATGGTGAGTCATGAATCCCTTCACCGGTATCGTCAAACGGCATCCAGTAAGAAACTGGTTGGGTGTAGCTGGAACCATCGTCATTGTTGCCTCTCAGCGTGGCGTTGTGTTGCTTACTCCAGACGTCCCAGACCCCGGTAGTTGTTTCGTGCTTGCCAGGTTTCCCAGTAACGACGTCGGTTGAGACTTTCACTTTACCATCAACGTAGACCCACATGTGCTGGTTGACCTTGTCAACTTCGATGTAGGTGTTACCGATGTCGGTCCCTTTTTTGTTATAGCCGGAACCACTAATTATTGGCGAGCGGGTAAAGTCCTTACCCGCAAGGACTTCTTTAGAAAGGGCTTTGGCTTCAGCGGCCGTTTTAATGCTCCAACCGTAGAAACCGCCACTGACTTTGACCGTTCCGCGACTCGTACTCTTAAATGTCCGGGTCGTGTGATAAGTATGGTACTTATTGTTAAGTTGCTTGACGTAACTTTCAACGGCCGTTTGGTTCAACTTGATGTTACCCTGATGGTCAGCTTGAATCCAACTCAGGATAGTGTCATGCGGAATGTTGAATTTATGCCCATTGATATGGTACGTGGCCGTTTCGGTAGCGTATTTTTGCGCTTTACCTTGGGCGGTCTTCAAGCTGGTACTTGTGCTCGTAACCGTGGGAGCCACATAGGCGTCTTTCAGACTAATCTGACTCTTGCCTTCACTCAGTGATTTGGTGACGAGCGTTTTTAGTCGGGCCTGACTTAATTCGGTTCCTTGGACTTCTTTTTGAATGGCAACGGCGTTATTTTTATAAACTAACTTAGCGTTTTCAGTTTTAGTCCGTTTCGTTTGGTTGGCTTTAGACGTAATGTTTTTAAGCAACGTCTGAAGATCAGACTTAGCAATTGTTACGTCACCAACCGTGGTGTCGTCGTCGGCCTGTGCAGAAGCAATCAATGAAACTGGCCAGCGCCAGTAGTTTTGGTGTGAAATTAACTTACTAAGTTCTTGGTTGGTATTAATTGAAATGCCAGCTGATTTACTCGTAAAAGCGTACTGGGTCTGTCCGTTTTCAATGACGTGGTAAGTTCGGTGATCTAAAGCGTGATTCACTTGGGGTGCGGCCTGAGCAGCGGTTTTTCCACTGATGTCAATGCCAGCAACTTCGGTATTTGGTAAAAAGGTATGCTGGTTTTGCCAAATCAGGCTGGTCGCAATATATGCCACGGCGAGGACGCCGAGAATACTGCCACCAATGATGAGCCCGCGTTTGTGCTTCATAATAATGTTGGCCTCCATTTGGTTTGTAATTGGTTTGTAATATTTTCACCTTATAACAGAATCACTAGAAGTGCAAACGCTAAGGCCGGTATAAGAGAGGTGAAACCCCAAATAACACACAAACTACTGGTAAATTTGACATAAATTAATTGATACTACGAGACACAGTCGATTGCGGTTAATAACCGTAGTATGAAACAGTTCTAGTATAACTATTTTGATTTAATGTAGACGGAAACGCGGGCCAATCCATGACTCAAGAATTATGGTTACTAGAGGTTATGGGAGTAAGTGACCTGAGTGAAAAATTAATGGGGTAAGAACTAGAAATTAGAAAGCTTGAGCTTGCCGTTACATCATACAAGGACTGCTTAACTATGCTAAAAACAGCTTACTACCGTTATTGTTATCGAATGCTCGGAGGTTGGCGCTGATAGCATCGGTCGTGAAGGTGGTGTTAGGGCGGTGGGTGTCCGGCCTTAAACCACGGACGGTCTGAAACAGTTGCGTTCTTTGCAACTGTTCCAGGCGAGGGGCAAGACCGCTCCTTGGCTTGGCCCGGTCCCACGACCG
Organism: Lactiplantibacillus paraxiangfangensis; assembly: GCF_036246185.1. Lineage (NCBI taxonomy): Bacteria > Bacillati > Bacillota > Bacilli > Lactobacillales > Lactobacillaceae > Lactiplantibacillus > Lactiplantibacillus paraxiangfangensis. Next base: position 17,571 of record NZ_BTPW01000002.1, on the reverse strand, counting down.
CATGCTATCAGCGACGACCGGATTAGGTTTTTCTTGTTAACTAAAAAAGAACCCGGCGCAATGCCGAGTTCCCTGTAATTTAAAACTATTTACTTTCGAGTGCAGCTAAGCCGTCCGTCAAAACCTTCTTCAAGGTTGCAGCGGAGTCTTGCATTTTCTTTAATTCATCAGCTGAAAGTGGTGATTCGATGATCTTCTTTAGACCAGTGGCACCAATAACGGCCGGTGTACCGATGTAAATATCGTTTAAACCATATTGGCCGTCCATGTAGGCACCAACTGGTAAAATGGCATTTTCATCACGAAGGATGGCTTTCGAAATCCGCATCAACGCGGTCCCGATTCCGTAGAAGGTTGCGCCTTTTAAGTTGATGATGTCGTAAGCTTTGTTACGGACGCCATCTTCTAATTTGGCTAAGTCTTCATCGGAAACGCCTTGTTCCTTGGCGATGTCTCTAACTGGGCGGGTCCCGATCGTTGCAGTTGAGTAAGCTGCAAATTCGGAGTCACCGTGTTCACCCATGATGTAGGCATCAACGGAACGAGGATCAACGTCGAATTGTTTACCTAAAGCAACCCGGAGACGTGATGAGTCTAAGGAAGTCCCGGAACCAATAACGCGGTCCTTAGGGAATCCAGAGAATTTCCAAGTAGCGTAAGTCAAAATGTCAACTGGGTTAGCGGCAACTAAGAAGATCCCGTCGAAACCGGAGTCAACAACTGGTTTTACAATTGAGGACAGAATGTTTAAGTTCTTGTTAACTAAATCCAAACGTGATTCCCCTGGTTTTTGTGGTGCACCAGCGGTAATCACAACTAGGTCGGCGTCTTTGCAATCTGCATATTCACCGGAGTAGATTTTCTTGGGAGCGGTGAAAGCCTGGGCGTCTTCAAGGTCAAGGGCGTCACCCTTGGTACGATCCTTGACGACATCGACAATTACAAATTCTTCAGCAATTCCTTGTTGTGCCATGGCAAAAGCGTAACTGGAACCAACGGCGCCATCGCCGACTAACACAACTTTTTGATGATTTGGCATGCTTGACAAAATAAGTCATCCTCTCGTAATAAAAATTTGGTTTTTACGATTAGATTATACCATGTTTAACAATCACAAGTCTCTAATTTCGGTACACTTTTAATGAAAATGTTAGCGTTTGCAAAGCGCACGTTTGACGGGCGTTCACTAATTGATTGTGTTATACTAATTGCACTAAATGGCCCCTATGAAAACAACCGTGAGTTTAGGTGGTCATCACGCATAATATTGAGTTGAAATAAGTAGCAGGCAGGTCGCCGAATCAGGGTAAGTCCCGATTCGGCCTGTTTGGTATGTCAAAAGATAACGGGAGTTTTATATAAGTATGAAAATGATCGTAGGATTAGGCAATATTGGTAGTAAGTATGCAAAGACGCGGCATAACGTAGGTTTCATGATAGTCGATGATTTAGCGCAGCGGCTCAATGCGGAATTCCAGACGAGCAAGTTTGAAGCTGAAGTGGCGACCGTCTTTAAAGATGGTGAAAAACTCATGCTGGTCAAACCGTCCACGTATATGAACGAATCTGGACGAGCAGTGGGACCGTTGATGAGTTATTACAACGTCGCACCGGCAGATCTATTGGTCATCCATGATGATTTGGATTTACCCTTAGGCAAGGTTCGTTTGAAGCAAAAGGGCTCGGCTGGTGGTCATAACGGAATTAAGAGCATTATTAGCCACGTTGGCGACCCCAAGTTTAAACGGGTCAAGGTTGGGATTGATCACCCCGAAAAAATGAGTGTGGTCGATTACGTACTCGGAAAATTTTCACCCGCACAGTTAGCGGACTTTAACGATGCCAAGATTACGGCGGTGGCCGCCATTGAAGCGTGGTTAACGACGGACGATTTTGCGGCGGTCATGAATCAATATAACTAAACGAGGGGGAAGTCACATGGATATAGAAGCGATTGTTGAGCAAACGCCCGACTTTCAAACAATTTTAGCGGGCATTAGTCCGAAGAGCCGGCAGTTAATAACCGGTTTGAACGGTTCCGCCCGGACGGTTTATTTAAGCGCGTTATTTCATCAATTGACACATTCTTTATTGATCGTGACGGACAACTTGTTTCATGCCAGTCAGATGGTCGATGATTTAATGAGTCTACTGGATGATGACCAAGTCTTCTTGTTCCCAGCCGAGGAAATGATGGCTTCGGAAATTGCCACGAGTTCTCCAGAATACCGGGCACAACGGGTTCAGGCGGTTAACGCGTTATTACGTGATCAGCCGGCCATCGTTGTGACCTCCGTTTCTGGTGCCCGGCGGTTCTTGCCACCGGTCGAGCAATTCAAGGCGGCGCGGTTACCGTTAAAAATCGGCGATGACCTTGATCTAACTCAGGTTCAAGTTCAGTTGCACGATATGGGTTACGTTAAGGAACAGTTGGTTGCCCGTCCCGGGGATTTTGCGATCCGAGGGTCAATTGTGGATATTTATCCGCTGGATGCCGATTATCCCGTCCGGTTGGATTTGTTCGATACGGAAATCGATACGCTGAAGTACTTTGATCCGGCAACGCAGCGTTCGGTTGAGAACTTAGATGACTATACGGTTTTACCGGCAACTGATTTTATTTTGACCAATGAAATGCTCCAAGCCGGCGCCAAACGGTTGAAGACCGCGATGGCTGCGGAAAACAAAAAGTTGAAACCCGCAGAACGACAGACGTTAGCAGATAACTTGGCACAACCGTTGTCAGATATGGAAAAGGGCTTGATTGGTAGCGACCTGCTACTGTATGGCGATTATTTGTATGATCGTAAGACGAGTATCTTTGACTACGTTGCTAAGGACGGTGTCGTTGTTTTTGACGAGTACTCCCGAATCTTAGATAGCGAGCAACAGTTACTGACGCAAGAAGCGGATTGGGTCACGGACCAACTGGCCCATCACCGGGTCTTATCGACTGCGAGTTACGGTAACGAAATGCGCGACCTATTGCGTGATGATCAACACGCGCAAGTCTTAGTATCGTTATTTCAAAAGGGTATTGGGAACGTCAAATTAGCGCAAGTGACCAACGTACGGACCCGGCCGATGCAAGAGTTCTTTGGCCAACTGCCAACGCTCAAAACGGAGCTTGACCGGTGGCATAAGCTTAAGCAGACCGTGGTTTTGATGGTTTCGGAAGCGGAACGCTTAACGAAGGTCAGCAACACCCTCGATGATTTTGAAATCAAGGCGCTTATGACTAAGGCGGAGAACCTACAAGCCGGTGTCGTTCAGATCGTCGAAGGCAGTTTGCAAAACGGGTTTGAATTTCCAGACGGGCACTTAGTCGTTATCACTGAGCAAGAGATGTTCAAAAAGGTGGCCAAAAAGCGGCCCCGGCGGCAGACCTTAGCTAACGCGGAACGGCTGAAGAGCTACACCGATTTGAAGCCGGGTGACTTTGTTGTGCACGTGAACCACGGGATTGGGAAGTACGTGGGGATGCAGACGCTCGAAGTCGACGGTGTGCATCAGGATTACATCACGATTGCGTATCAGAACAACGCCAAGATCTTTATTCCGGTCACCCAACTGAACTTAGTTCAAAAATACGTTTCGTCAGAGTCGAAGACGCCCCACATTAACAAATTAGGTGGGACGGAATGGACCAAGGCCAAGCGTAAAGTGGCGGCCAAGATTGAAGATATTGCGGACGAATTAGTTGAGTTATACGCTAAGCGGGAAGCTGAGAAGGGGTACGCATTTCCAAAGGATGACAGTTATCAAGATGATTTTGATAATGAATTTCCATATCCAGAGACCCCGGATCAGATTCGCAGTATTAATGAAATTAAGCATGACATGGAACGTCCAAAGCCGATGGACCGGTTACTAGTTGGTGACGTGGGCTATGGGAAGACCGAAGTTGCGTTACGAGCGGCCTTTAAGGCGATTGAAGCCGGTAAGCAGGTGGCGTTCTTAGTGCCGACAACCATTTTGGCGCAACAACATTACGAAACGATGCTGAATCGGTTTGAAGGGTACCCGGTGAACGTCGGGATGCTCTCACGTTTCCGGACCAATAAAGAAATGAAGGAAACCGTTCAACAATTAAAGGACGGCGAACTGGACATTGTCGTTGGGACGCACCGGCTCCTATCCAAAGACGTCAATTTTGCGGACTTGGGCCTGCTGATTATTGATGAAGAGCAACGTTTCGGGGTCAAACACAAGGAACGCCTAAAATCGTTAAAAGCGAGTGTGGACGTGTTAACGTTGACGGCCACACCAATTCCGCGTACGTTGCACATGTCGATGCTTGGCGTTCGGGATCTGTCGGTGATTGAGACGCCACCGACGAACCGGTACCCAATTCAGACTTACGTCATGGAACAAAACTTTGGCGTGATCAAGGAAGGTATCGAGCGCGAAATGCAGCGAAATGGCCAAGTCTTCTACTTGCATAATCGTGTCCACGATATTGAAAAGGTCGTTGCTCAAATCAAGGACCTGGTTCCAGACGCCGCGGTGGCCCATATCGACGGGCAAATGCCAGAATCGCAACTAGAAGGCATCTTGTACGACTTTATTCGCGGTGAATATGACGTCCTCGTGACGACGACGATTATTGAGACCGGGGTCGATATTCCTAACGTGAATACGTTGTTTGTGGAAAATGCTGACCGGATGGGCTTATCGCAGTTGTACCAATTGCGGGGCCGGATCGGGCGTAGTAGTCGGGTGGCGTATTCCTACTTCACTTATCAACAAAATAAGGTTCTGACCGAAATTGGTGAGAAACGGTTGCAGGCCATCAAGGACTTCACCGAATTGGGGTCCGGTTTCAAGATTGCGATGCGTGATCTCTCCATTCGGGGGGCCGGAAACTTACTAGGTAAACAACAACACGGTTTCATTGACTCCGTCGGGTACGACCTTTATACCCAGATGTTGTCAGAAGCGGTTGCTAAAAAACGTGGCCAGCAAGCGAAGGTCAAAACGGACGCGACGATGGAACTTGGTATCGAAGCGTACTTGCCGACGAGTTACATTGAAGATGAGCGGCAAAAGATTGAAATTTACAAACGGATTCGCCAGTTAGAAAATAATGACCAGTACATGGAAGTTCAAGACGACTTAATGGATCGCTTTGGTGATTATCCAGATGAAGTGGCGAGCCTGCTTGCGGTCGGTAAGCTGAAAATGCTCGCTGATAACGCCTTAATTGAAAAGATTCAACGAACGGATGGCGACTTGCATTTGACCTTGTCCAAACAGGGAACTGCCAAACTAGATACTAAAGATATCTTTAAAGCGTTGGCAAAAATCAAATTACGAGCGACAGTCGGAATCGATGATGATAAAATGAAGGTTAAATTAGTGATTCAACCAAAGATGCAAACTAAAGAATGGTTGAATGATCTGACCCAGTTCGTTCAGCAGTTAGGGGAGATTTTGACCCCCGCTGATACGGCGGTCAGTGCACCGGTCAAGTAATCGGTAGAAGGGATTTGTTATGCCAAAGGATCACCTGAACACGATGTTCCGGGGTGCCCTCATACTCTCGGTTTCGTCATTAGTGGCCAAGATCTTGAGTGCGGTATACCGGATTCCATTACAAAACATGGTGGGAAATACCGGCTTTTACGTTTATCAGCAGATTTATCCGATCTATGGAATCGGGATGACATTTGCGTTAAACGGGTTTCCCAACTTCATTTCAAAGTTAGTCGCAGAGCAGCCCGATGAGACGAGCAAGTCGTTAGTGACGCGGCGCGCGTTTCATATTTTAAGTGGGCTGTCGTTGGTCCTATTTCTGGGATTGCAACTCGGTGCTAATTGGATTGCGATTCGGATGGGTGACATCCGGCTGGCGCCGATTGTCAGTGCGGTTGCCTGGATGTTTATCTTCATGCCGTGGTTGGCTACGGGGCGGGGGTATTATCAAGGCCAGTTCTTGATGGGACCCACCGCAGTCTCACAATTAATTGAGCAAGTTGTCCGGGTCGGTGTGATTATCATGGCCGCGTATTTCAGTATTCACCGTGGCTGGGATGATTACCACATGGGCACGTGGGCAATGAGTTCGGCGGCGTTTGCGGCGATCTGTTCATCGCTGGTTTTTACCAGTTTTGGGCTAAAATACCTGTTGGCGCCCGCGCCACTGGCAACACACCCATTGCCAAGCTACCGCAAATTAACGAAACGCTTCATTATTGAAGGTGGGACGTTATGTCTGGTAGCCGCGGTGGTCATCTTGCTACAATTGGTCGATTCGTTTTCGGTCATGAAGGGATTGATGACTCAGGGACAACTACCTGACGTGGCAAAGTCACTCAAAGGTGTCTACGATCGGGGCCAACCGCTCGTCCAACTAGGTCTGGTGGTGGCAACCTCGTTTTCAGCCACGTTATTGCCAGCGTTAACGAATGCACTGGCCAAACGACAATTAATAGAATTTAAACGGCACACTCAGGCGATGGTCCACGTGAGTTTGGCACTATCGATGGCGGCGACGGTTGGTTTAATCGTCTTGATGCCCGAAATCAACCGGCTATTGTTCGGTTCATTGGAAGGGACGACCGCGTTACGCGTCTACGTGATCAGCATTATTTTTGCCGCGCTGATTACGACCTATACGAGTGTGCTTCAGAGTTTGAACCAGTATTCGGCGATGATTATTGGGATCATTGCTGGTCTGGTCATTAAGTTAACCTTGAATTACACGTTGGTCGTCCGTTACGGGATTAACGGGGCGAGCTTCGTGACGGTGCTTAGTTTGCTGGTGATGTTTATCATCATGTGGCTAGGGTCACCAGATGATTTACAACAAGTGTTATTAGAAAGCGGCTATGTGATCAAGTTACTAGCCATTAGTATTGGGATGGGCATCGTGGTACTGCTTACCAGTCACGAGATTCAAGCCTTAGTTGGACCTGCCATGGCTAATAACCGGGGGACTGCGGGAATCATTACACTAATTGGTGTGGTGGTTGGTGTCGTCGTCTTCGTTGGCGGAGCGGTCGCCGCGCGGTTGTTCTCAATTCGCGAGTGGCTCGTATTGCCATATGGTAAACGCTTGATCAAAGCCGTTGCAAAAGGAAAGGAACATCATTCATGAGTATGCGACTAGATAAATTTTTAAAGGTTTCTCGGATTATTAAGCGGCGTTCCGTCGCAAAGGAAATCGCGGATAAGGGGCGAATTCAGATTAACGGTAAGGTTGCGAAGTCTTCTAGTAACGTTAGTGTCGATGACGAATTAATCATTGGCTTTGGTAATAAAACGTTGACCGTTAAGGTGACCCAGTTGTTAGAAACGACGAAGAAAAACGATGCTGAATTGATGTACGACATTGTTAGCGAAGACTACAAAACGGATTATCGCCAACCTTTTAGCGATTAATTAAAACGCTTTGGTTTATTAAGATGGCCCGAAACATTGATGCTATCATAATGATGTCGTTTACACCGCCGGTTGAAGTTGTTATAATTTAGGCAACCCAATTTGAAAGGACTGCACTAGCATGACGAATGGTTCACGTAATAACGTCAAACAGTTAAATAATGATTATTCGCGGCAAGTTGCAACTGACCATCAGGGACAGAAGCAACGCGTCAGTCAAGTTCGGAAACGACGGTTTGTTTTGATCGTGGCAGTATTTGGTGCGTTGATGTTGTTTTTTGGCTATCAGCTGATCAATACGCGAGTAAGTTTGCATCAGGTGAATCAGCAAGTTGCGACTAGTCAGGTCAAATTGAAGAAAGCACAACAAAAAAACGGCCAGCTAGAAACGGAAATCAAGCAACTCAATAATAAGGATTATTTACAAAAGTTATTGCGTTCAAAGTACGATTACACGAAGAGCGGCGAAACGGTTTATAGCTTACCAAATGACAATGCGTCTGACGTAACTGCTAATTAGACGGGGATACGGTCCGCTTTTTGAAAGTAGACCACTTTTTGCTCGTTGTTCAAATGTTTAACTCGGTATTTCACAAAGTATGCTATACTAAAACCATTATTTCATAGGAGGAACAACTTTTTTTATGGCAATTGAAGTAGGTACGAAAGTCACTGGTAAAGTATCTGGGATCACTAACTTTGGTGCGTTTGTGAATCTGGGTAATAATCAAACGGGACTAGTACACATCAGCGAAGTTTCCGATGGCTTTGTTAAGGATATCCACGATGTTTTGAGTGTTGGCGACGAAGTGACCGTCAAAGTGTTATCCGTTGGGAATGATGGTAAGATCGGATTATCAATCCGTAAAGCGGTCGATCATCCACAGGGTGAACACAGCCACAGCGACCATCATAACGCCCATCAAGGTGGGAACCACCAGGGTAATAATCATGGTCACTCTGATCATAACGAACACCAAAGCAATGGTAACCATCGTGAACGTTCCAACAATTTCCATTCACGGGGCGGTAACGGCGGTGGTCGTTTCCAATCACGTCAACATGAAAATAAGAAGCAAGACTTTGATTCATTGATGTCCGGTTTCTTAAAGGATAGTGAAGACCGGTTGGCAACGTTGAAGCGCAACACTGAAGGCAAACGCGGTGGCCGTGGCGGTCGTCGTAGCTAAAATTCAGTAGCTTGCTGCCATTAATTTAATTTAAATAAAAAAGCACGGACGTGACGCATACGGGTCACGTCCGTATTTTTTTTGAAAAACGACTAAAGATTGAAAAGGTTAAAATTGTTATTAACACCGTAACAATGGCAATAGTCATTGTTAAATTATCCGCTTCGGCGGACAGAACCGATGTGCTATGGGGACGGCCCCAGCCGAAGTGCGGTCTGCGACCTCGATTCAAAGCCGCCAGCCCACGTCTTTGAATCGCCCCGCAACGGTAGTCGACAAAAATCATCGGCTACCGTTGCCGACACAGCACATCAATTCTGTCCGCCTTCGCTAAATTTGTTTACTATTGTTATTATTATCGGATAATCAGTGGCAGCCGGACTAACTCATTTGTATTAGTCTAAATATTGATAATCCTAAAATTAACTTTCAATCTTTAGTTACTGATGAACAATGCTCTTTGCATAAAAGGTTGTGCTTTAAAATTAAGTGAGAGGTGATTTAATGACCCCAGTTCAACAATTTAATCGCCAATTAGCACGTGCGCAGTTACTGAAACCTGATGTGACAGTGGTCGTCGCCGTTTCGACCGGTGTTGACTCGATGGTGCTGCTGACGTTATTGCAACAGCTACCCGCCACACAACGGCCGCAACTCGTGGTCGCACATGTTAACCACCATTTGCGCAAGCAAAGTCAACGGGAAGCGGAATTTTTACGGGCGTATTGTGATCAGCACGAACTCACATTACGGCTAGCAGATTGGTCGGTCACACAACACCCGCTTACCGGGGTCGAGGCAGCGGGGCGCACGTTTCGGTATCATTTTTTTACTGACGTGATGCACGCTACCCATGCGAGTGCGGTACTGACCGCGCACCATGCGAATGATCAAACTGAAACTTATTTAATGAAGTTAGCCCGCGGAGGAGACTTGGCGCAGCTGACGGGGATTAAGGCACAGCGACCATTTGCTTCCGGTCAACTCGTGCGGCCGCTGCTGACGTGGCCTAAACCGTTGATTCATGAATACGCGGCGGCACATCAAGTCACGTTCTTTGAAGATGTGACTAATCAAGACGTGCGGCTGACGCGGAACCGAATCCGGCACCGGGTCGTGCCTGAGCTTTTAGCGGTCAACCCCGAACTGCTAACACACGTTGCGGCGTACGAACGACAGTTGCAGACTTTATTGGAAGCAAAGCAAGCCATGGTGACGCAATTATTACCGACCGTTGTCGGAACGGATAGTCGTTTGAAACTGGCTGCATTTAACCAGGTATTAACACAATGGCAGATTCCCGTTTTGAAAGGTTGGCTCGAACAGCGGACGGGTCAGCTTGTTAGTGAAGATAAGTTAACCCCCGTACGACACTGGATTCAAAATGAAAACCAGCCGACCGGGAAGCGCCAAATAAGTGGGAACATGGACTTGGTGAAAAGGGTTGGTACCATTGATGTTCAACCACATAAAAAAAGGGTTAAAAAGTTAATGCCCGGTGAAAAAACTATGGTAGACTTAAACCAATGGCAGAAAATAACTGCAACTCAAACTGTGGGTTTATTCACGCGGATGACTGAGCAGACGGCCCAGCCCTTGCGATTAACAGATACGGATTGGCCGCTTTACTTTCGACCATGGCAGGCGAGTGACCAGCTCACGCTTCGGGGTGGCGGTCACCAGTCAGTTCGCCGGATTTTAATTAATCAAAAGGTCCCGGCTGGTCAGCGCGATGGAATCCACGTGTTAGTGAACGCACGGGGCGAGGTCTTATGGGTCGTGGGACATAAGTTTACTTATCGTGCCCATGATTTTGGAACACAAACAGTATTTTTAGCCTTAAAACATGAGAGTTGAAAGGAGTACATCTGAAACGATGAACAACGACATTGAACGAGTACTTTATAGTCGCGAGGATATCCATCAGGTTGCACAGAAACTTGGAAAAGAATTAACGACCGCGTATGCCGGCAAGAACCCACTAATTATTTGCGTACTCAAGGGTGCCGTGTTATTCACAACGGATATTATCCGGGAGATGGACATTTATGCGGATCTTGATTTTATCAACCTGTCTAGTTACGGTAATGAGACCATATCAAGTGGTGAAGTTCAGCTAACGAAGGACCTTGATGCGGATGTCACTGGCCGTGATGTGCTAGTCATCGAAGACATTATTGATACTGGTCGGACGCTGAAGTTTTTGGTGGACCTGTTAAAACGACGGGACGTCAACTCTGTAAAGGTCTGCACGCTGTTAGATAAACCAGCAGGGCGCCTCGTGGATATTAAGGCTGATTACATTGGGTTTGAAGTGCCAAACGAGTTTGTCGTCGGCTACGGATTAGACTATGCGGAACGGTATCGTAACTTACCGTATGTCGGAATTCTCAAGCCAAAAATTTATGAGCATTAATAATTGGTCAATGATAGTCAAATGTGCTATTATTTAGACTATCGAAGTAGAGTACCATGCTTTTAATAGTATATAAAAAGTTTCGATGAAGGAGGCACATATGAACAATCGACGCAATGGACTCTTTCGTAATAGCTTATTTTATATTTTGATCTTCTTAAGCTTGATGGGGATTATCTACTTCTTTTTCGGTGGAAATTCCAGCTCACAGACCCAAAATATTCGCTATAGCGAATTTGTCAAACAATTAGACAAGAATAACGTTAAGAACGTTAGCATCCAGCCTAGTGGTGGCGTCTACAAGGTAACCGGTTCATATCGTAAGGCACAAACAACTTCTTCCGCTAACGCGTTAGGGATTAAGAGTGCTTCAACGAAGACCACGTCGTTTTCAACAACTATGTTGGAAAACAATTCGACGGTCGACCGCGTTTCCAAGTTGGCGGCTACACACAACGTTAATTTGACGGCAAAAGCTGAAGAATCTAGCGGAATCTGGGTCACGTTATTAATGTATATCGCGCCATTGATCCTGTTTGTATTCCTATTCTACATGATGATGGGACAAGCCGGTCAGGGTGGCGGTAACAATCGTGTAATGAACTTTGGTAAGACTAAAGCTAAACCAGCCGACAGTAAACAAAACAAAGTTCGTTTCTCAGATGTTGCTGGTGAAGAAGAAGAAAAGCAAGAATTGGTCGAAGTTGTCGAATTCTTGAAAGATCCGCGCAAGTTCGTTTCATTGGGCGCTCGGATCCCATCGGGGGTACTTCTCGAGGGGCCTCCGGGTACTGGTAAAACGTTGCTTGCCAAAGCGGTTGCCGGTGAAGCCGGCGTGCCGTTCTTCTCAATCTCTGGTTCTGACTTCGTCGAAATGTTCGTCGGGGTTGGTGCTAGCCGGGTTCGTGACTTGTTTGAACAAGCTAAGAAGAACGCACCGTCAATCATCTTTATTGATGAAATTGATGCCGTTGGGCGGCAACGTGGTAACGGTATGGGCGGCGGTCATGATGAACGTGAACAAACTTTGAACCAATTATTGGTTGAAATGGATGGTTTCACGGGTAACGAAGGTGTTATCGTCATGGCTGCGACTAACCGTTCTGATGTTTTGGACCCTGCCTTACTTCGTCCAGGTCGTTTTGACCGGAAGATCTTGGTTGGACGTCCTGACGTCAAGGGCCGTGAAGCTATTTTGAAAGTCCATGCTAAGAACAAGCCATTGGCCGCCGATGTTGATTTGAAAGAAATCGCTAAGCAAACGCCTGGGTTTGTGGGTGCCGACCTTGAAAACTTATTGAACGAAGCGGCGTTATTAGCTGCTCGTCGGAATAAGAAACAAGTCGACGCATCTGACTTAGATGAGGCTGAAGACCGGGTTATCGCTGGTCCAGCCAAGCATGATCGCGTGGTAAGCAAGCGGGAACGGGAAACCGTTGCCTACCATGAAGCTGGTCATACGATTGTTGGGTTGGTCTTAAACGATGCACGGGTCGTTCATAAAGTTACAATCGTGCCACGGGGTCGTGCTGGCGGTTACGCCATCATGTTGCCACGTGAAGATCAAATGTTAATGTCCAAACGTGATGCTAAGGAACAGATGGCTGGTTTAATGGGTGGTCGTGCCGCCGAAGAAATTATCTTTGACGCACAATCATCTGGTGCTTCTAATGACTTTGAACAGGCAACGCAAATTGCCCGTGCCATGGTGACCCAATACGGGATGAGTGAAAAACTCGGACCGGTTGAATTAGAAAATGCCAACCAGCAAGCTGCTTACCAACAAGGGATGGGCGCCAACGCCTTTTCACAACACACGGCGCAATTAATTGATGACGAAGTTCGACGGTTAGCTGAAGAAGCGCACCAGACAGCTACGGATATCATTCAATCACACCGTGATCAACATAAGGTGATTGCGGAAGCCCTCTTGAAGTACGAAACCTTGGATGAAAAGCAAATCCTCAGTTTGTTTAAGACTGGTGAAATGCCAATTAAAGATAGTGCAAGCGAATTTCCTAGTGAAAAAGCGGCCACTTTCGAAGAATCCAAGCGTGAACTGGAACGGCGTGAAGCTGAAAAGCAAGCGTCACAATCCAGCGAAGGCACTTCACAGAGTAGCGAAGCAACTTCAGCAGCGTCTGCAGCAAGCAGCGTCTCTGAAGCGCCAACCTTCCCAAGTGAATCACAAGCGACTCCTGAAGCAACTAGTGCACCAAAATCAGCGGATGCTTCCGTTGATGATACGGAAACTGGTTTGCCAGGCGAGGACAGTGCTGAAAGTGCTGCACCAAAGTCTGAAGATAACAATGATAATAGCCAAGCTTAATTAAAATCAAGCTATAAAGGAGCCGGGACTTTGTCTCGGCTCTTTTTATGCGGTATGATATTGCAGAATATTAAATGTGAGATAGGAGTATTTAAATGGCAGATTATTTAGTAAAGAGTGTGGCGGGTAACGAAATGTTTCGGGCATACGCTGTGAACGCAACGGGAATTGTCGCGGAAGCACAACGCCGTCACGATACTTGGAGTGCAGCTTCGGCGGCGCTAGGACGGAGTTTAGTCGGAACGTTGCTACTGGCATCATCCGTATTGAAGGGTGACGAACGGATGACCGTTAAAATTAATGGGAACGGCCCGGTCGGTGGTATCGTGATCGATGGGAACGCCAATGGGACGGTGAAGGGCTATCTACAACACCCCCATATTCACTTACCATTGAATGAAAAACATAAGATCGACGTTAAGGGTGCCGTTGGGACTGACGGCTTTTTATCGGTCACGAAGGATCAGGGTGTCGGTGATCCATTTACCGGGACGGTTGCCTTAGTTTCCGGTGAACTAGGTGAAGACTTTACCTACTACTTGGCACAGTCTGAACAGATTCCGTCGGCCGTGGGGTTATCCGTTTTTGTGAACGATGATAATACGATTGGTGTTGCGGGCGGTTTCCTAGTGCAAGTTTTGCCAAACGCCACTGATGAGGCCATCGATGCTTTGGAAACCAAACTAAAAGACATGCCGTTAGTTTCACAGCTTCTGCGGGAAGGTAAGACACCAGAAGACGTTTTGGACTTGTTATTTGATGGTGACGTGAAAGTTTTGGATAAGATGCCGGTCAAGTTTGAATGTGACTGTTCTAAGGAACGGTTTGCAGAATCACTGATGGCGTTGCCGAAGCACGAAGTTCGTGAAATGATCGATGAGGACCATGGTGCGACGGCCGTTTGCCATTTTTGCGGGAATGAATACCACTTCAGCGAAGCGGAGCTAGAAGCAGTCCTTTCACGCTCAAAGGGTGATGCTTAGTATGACGCTTAACACACCGTGGCAGATTGGAAACGTGACGATTCCGAATCGGTTAGTGGTGGCTCCCATGGCGGGGGTGACTAACGCAGCGTTTCGGGTGATCTGTAAAGATTTTGGCGCAGGACTAGTTGTTTGCGAGATGATCTCAGACCGCGGCATTATGTACCATAATCAAAAGACCTTGGATATGATGTTTGTGGATCCAAAGGAACACCCAATGAGTATTCAAATCTTTGGTGGTTCTAAGGAGACCTTGGTCAACGCGGCAAAGTTTGTCGATCAGCAGACGACGGCGGATATTATTGATATCAATATGGGGTGCCCAGTTAACAAGGTCGTTAAGACGGACGCGGGTGCCAAATGGTTGTTAGACCCAGATAAGGTTTATGAGATGGTGGCAGCCGTTACCGCCGCCGTTCACAAACCAGTGACGGTCAAGATGCGAACGGGTTGGGATGACCAACACGTCTATGCGGTTGAAAATGCGCGGGCTGCTGAACGAGCTGGCGCTGCGGCACTGGCCATGCACGGGCGGACCCGGAAACAGATGTACCGGGGAAATGCCGATTGGGATATCCTGAAGCGGGTGGCTGACGCCCTAACGATCCCATTTATGGGTAATGGGGATGTTCAAACGCCGCAAGATGCCGAAAAGATGTTAACGGAAGTCGGTGCGGATGCCGTTATGATGGGGCGAGCCGTTGAAGGTAACCCGTGGATGTTAAAGCAGACGGCCCATTATTTAGAGACGGGGACATTGTTACCCGCACCAACGCCAATCGAAAAGATGGCGACGGCGCAGGAACATTTGCGTCGGTTAGTCGCCCTGAAAGGTGAACGGGGAGGGGCGCACGAATTTCGTGAACAGGCGCCCTACTACTTGAAGGGGATTCCGCGTTCGGCACGGACGAAGGTTGCTTTGATGGAATCAGAGTCGTCAGCGGAAATGGTGACGATTTTACAGGCGTTTACGGCCCAAACGGAAACTTATTTGGCAACGAAAGCGTTAAAGTGAAGAATTCACTTGCATTTTTGCAACGTGACTGTGAAAATTAACATGTAGTGATTGTTTAGGTGCGGTTTAAATGCACGCTAACTAGAAATGGAGGAACACTAGTGGCACGACAAGAACAGACGATGAACGACCAACTTAAGGTTCGTCGCGATAAGATGAATGAACTGCGTGAAGAGGGGATTGATCCCTTCGGTCACCGGTTTGAACGAACAGATTTGGCTCAGGACCTGCATGATAAATACGGGGACATGGACAAAGACGACTTAGACGCAAAAAAGGTTACCGCAACGATTGCGGGCCGGATGCTTGCTAAACGTGGTAAAGGTAAGGTCGGCTTTGCTGATATTTGGGACCGTTCCGGTAAAATGCAATTGTACGTCAGAAAAGATGTTGTTGGTGAAGACACCTATCACATTTTCAGACGTTCAGATATTGGTGACTTCTTAGGGATTACTGGGGACGTCTTCAAGACGGACTTTGGTGAGTTGACCCTCAAGGTAACTGGTTTGACGTTCTTATCTAAGGCGTTACGGCCATTACCAGACAAGTTCCATGGTCTTCAAAACGTGGAACAAATCTATCGCCAACGTTATTTGGATTTGATTTCTAACCGTGACAGCTTTAACCGGTTCTTGAAGCGGACAAAGATCATTTCAGCCATTCGACACCATTTGGATGGTCAAGGCTTTACTGAAGTTGAAACCCCAATGTTGCATAACCAGGCTGGTGGTGCGGCGGCTCGTCCGTTCGTAACCCATCATAACGCCTTGAATATCGACTTATACTTGCGGATTGCGCTGGAATTACACCTTAAGCGCTTGATTGTCGGCGGGATGGAAAAAGTCTATGAAATTGGTCGGGTTTTCCGGAATGAAGGGATGGACCGTGAACATAACCCTGAATTTACGATGATGGAAACTTACGTGGCTTACTTTGACTTCCACGACGTCATGGACGAAACGGAAGGCATTTTTAAAGCGGCGGCAGAAGCTGTTACTGATGATGGGATTGTGACTTATCACGATCAGAAGGTTGATTTCAACCAACCATTCCACCGGATTCACATGGTAGATGCAATCAAGGAAAAGACTGGAATCGACTTCTGGCAACCAATGTCATTAGAAGATGCACGTAAGTTAGCAGATGAACACCACGTGAAGTACGAAAAGTACTGGAAGGTGGGACACATTATCAATGCGTTCTTCGAAGAATTTGTTGAAGACACGTTGAACGAACCAACTTTCGTTTACGGGCACCCAGTGGAAATTTCCCCATTAGCTAAGAAGAATGAAGAAGACCCTCGGTTTACCGATCGGTTTGAATTATTCATCTTAGGTAACGAATATGCGAACGCCTTTAGCGAACTGAACGATCCAATCGATCAACGGCAACGGTTTGAAGCTCAAGCTGCTGAACGGACTGAAGGAAACGACGAAGCTGAACATATTGATGAAGACTTCGTTGAAGCTTTGGAATACGGTATGCCGCCTACTGGTGGTTTAGGTATCGGGATTGACCGCTTAGTGATGTTAATGACTGATGCGGATTCTATTCGCGACGTGCTCTTGTTCCCAACGATGCGTCCTGAAGAAGATAAAGCATAAATTAATTTAAAGCGACTTCGAGATTAGTGTAAACTAATTTCGGAGTCGCTTTTGCGTTGTAAACCGGCAATGATGGGTGAAAAAATGGGATTTTTAGAAAAAGTTGAAATTATTTTAAAACGAACATTGTTTTCTGATTTGGGAGTTAAAATCAAGAAAAAACGAATTATCATTCTGGAAAAGGGGGCCTGGAAATCAAAATAGCCCATTTTAATTTGGTATATCCGTACATTATAAAAATCGGGAAGCTAACATGGTAATAATTACTGGTTGAAATTACGATTTGGGGCTTGCAATTGGCAGGGATAATTGGTAAATTAGTATACGTTGTTGAGGCGCACAAAGCGGTTAGCCGCTTGGCTTCAACGGAAATCATTTATAAAAAGTTGTTGACAAGTTGCTGATGACTTGATATGATGATTAAGTTGCGTTGAGGTAATCAACTTAACGATTTAGACCTTTGAAAACTGAACAAAGTTTCGACAAATCAAATGTGTAGGGTCTCTTGATCTTGTATCAAGAGCAAAAACATTTGCGAAGTCAATTCGTGAAAACAATTAATAAATTTGAACCAACTTTTTAAATGAGCTTTTTTAGAACTCATCATTAATTTGAGAGTTTGATCCTGGCTCAGGACGAACGCTGGCGGCG